>CAJWHX010000043.1 GCA_913040875.1 uncultured Pseudomonadota bacterium
GAGAATGATTGACTCATCCGAACCATAGCGTCATATATCGAGCTGTCACCATGTGGATGATACTTCGCCATCACCTCACCAACAACCGCAGCGGACTTTCTATATCGACCCTCTGGATACAGGCGAAGGTTTTGAAACATGGCAAACAACACACGCCGTTGTACTGGTTTCAATCCATCTCGGACGTCTGGTAACGCACGCGCTGTAATCACCGACATTGCGTAAGAAAGATAGCGGTACCGAGTAGCTTCATGGAGTGCGACATCAACTGTTGACATGTAGGAATCCTCTTTGTAGTAATAATTCTGCGTTTGCGACTGCCGCTCCTGCGGCTCCACGAATGGTGTTGTGTCCGAGGACAAAGTACTTGAGTCCCATGACGGAACACGATTCTACACGACCAATGCTGAGAGCCATGCCATTTCCGTGATTGATATCCAATCTTGGAGAGGGGCGATTGCGCTCTGGATGTAGAACAAACAATGGACGTGGACTGGAAGGCAATTCGGAAGGCTTTTCATTCCAGCGTTTCCATGCTTCGATTGCTTGTTGCGGAGTGGGGCTTCCTTCGATTGAAACTTGTACACTCAACAGATGACCATCGGCTACTGGGACTCGTACACAACGAGCAGAGATGGGAAAATCCTGTTCCAAGATTTTACAGGGTTCGATGGCCAACTTTTCCTCTTCATTACCAGCGTGCGGGTGAACGGTACCGATCATATCCCATGCTGACTCGCCCGGATAGCCTGCTCCTGAAACGGCTTGCCATGTAGAAACAACACAAGATTGTATGGAGCCAAATTCCTGCAACGGGGCAAGACTAAGAGCAAGTGGGATTGCACAGCAATTCGGGTTGGTAATGATGCCGCCCGATTGCTGTTGAGTATTCAAGAGTTCCAATGCGTTTGGATTCACCTCAGGGATTACCAGTGGTACAGTAGAATCCATCCTGTGGTTTCCAGCATTTGAAACAACATATCTCCCAGCGAGTGAATGAGACAGTTCAATATCTCCCGCTACACTAGAATCCAGAGCAGAGAATATCAGGCGACATTCTACAGGGACAGACTCTACCGAGCATTCCCCAACTGTCATCCCAGCCACCGTATCTGGGCAGGGAACATCCAATCGCCAAGTACAAGCTTCGGTATACCTTTTACCGGCAGAACGACTCGATGCACCTAGATATGCGATGTGAAACTGTGAATGGTTGGCCAAGCGTTCGATCATGCGCTGACCTACCATGCCAGTGGCGCCAAGAATGGCTACGGGTATGGAGTCCATAATATCTGTTTTGATAGGGGAGTGAAGAATGGAAGGAGTATTGGAATCTGTGAAAGTGCAAAGTCTTTCGAAGGGAGGGTACAAACATCATACTCTGTTGCAAATCCCTTTGGCAATGCCATAATTTGACCGTATATAAAATATACAATAATATCAAGTGCTTAATGTTTTTTAAAATTTAACAATTTTATTTCTATGTCACAAAAGAACCAGTGTTTTTTGAAATTTATGATTCATGAAGTCTACGTTCTGACACTCAATGTCATGTTATATATCAACAACGGAGGATGGTATGTCAACGCTTAAAGATGATTTGAAACGGCTCGGTCTGAGTCTTTCATGTATAGAAGTCGAAGCGCGTAAGGAACGAGAGGTCGTGACCGTATTTACTGGTGGGTCGGGGTTATCAGAGGCACTTAAGGGTGGTCTGGATTCTGTATTCGAAGTGATCATCAAACATGATTTGGACTCTGTATTGCTCAAAGATGCCGTTTGGATAGAGGTTCGACGCATTCTTTCCAACAGGCTGACCTTTGAGATTCAGCAAGGGTGGCCTGGGAAGGGGAGTGTGACTCGTACGATGACTTGGAAACCGTCTCATCACGTACCGATGATCACGTCGCGTCATACAGTGAACTTTCGACATCTGTCGAAGGGGTTTTGTGATCATTTTCACGTTGGTGCACCCTATGTTGCTGGTGCGATGGCAGGTGGGATTGCCTCCACTCCGTTTGTGCAGTCGTTGTCCAGAGTGGGTATCCTGTCCTTCTTTGGATCAGGGGGACTCTCCGTCGATGCAGTGGACATGGCTTTGGCTCAGCTGTCTGCAGAGAGTGGCGTGTGGGGTTGCAATCTCCTACACAATCCATCGGAACCCAGCATTGAAGAACGAACGGTCGACCTATTTTTAGAATATGGTGTCTCCTGTATTTCAGCTTCCGCATATATGCGTCTCAGTAAAGCCCTGGTACGGTACCGTATACTTGGTCTGTCTGAACGTTCAGGGAGGCTACATTCGGCACATACAATCTTTGCCAAAGTCTCTCACCCCTCCGTTGTGAAGCAATTTTTATCTCCACCTCCAGAGAAATTGGTGCAAGAATTTTTGCGGGATGGAGTCATAACCCCCGAACAGGCTACATTCGCACGTCACATTCCGATGGCCGACGCCATTACGGTTGAAGGGGATTCTGGAGGCCATACTGATTCAAGACCATTGTCGGTAATTTTACCCAGTGTTCTACAGCTTCGTGATCAAGCTATGGAACAGCATCAATACAAATCGAATATTTGGATCGGTGCCGCAGGTGGTATTGCAACTCCAATGGCGATTCAGGGAGCGCTTGCGATGGGTGCAGAGTATGTTCTCTTAGGGTCTGTACATCAAGCCACCGTAGAGGCTGGGACTTCAGATCTGGTCAAAGAGATGCTGTCTAAGATGGACGTGACCGATTGTGCACTGGGTATAGCCCCCGACATGTTCGAGATTGGGGCACATGTCCAAGTGTTAAAGAAGGGGACGATGTATGCCCAGCGGTCTCAAAAATTGTACGCACTCTATCAGAGATACGATTCTATAGAGAGCCTACCAAAGAGTGAACGAGACCGTCTTGAGAAGCAATTTTTTCAGACTTCAATCGATGCCGTTTGGAAAGAGACAGAGCGATATTGGCAACGGGATCCATCGCAACTCCAACGAGCCGAACGAGACTCCAAACATAAGATGGCTCTACTCTTTCGCTGGTACCTTGGAAACAGCAGTCGGTGGGCGAGAGAGGGTACTGCCGATCGAAAAAAAGACTTTCAGATCTGGTGCGGTCCGAGTCTTGGAGGGTTCAATCAATGGGTTGCAGGAACCCCTCTACAACATTGGACAGAGCGTAAAGTGGTCACCGTTGTTAGAACACTACTGGAAGGCGTCCAGACAGGTCCGTTGTCTTAAGCGTTGTTCTACCAATCCCAGTCGTCAATGGCTGTCGTTTCTGACTGTTTGGTTTGGACCTCAATTCTGCAGAGTCGCAATCCTTGCGCTGGATTGGCATACGTTTTCAGTCGACGGGAGACAAAGTCGAGTTCACAAGCCTTGTCTTTACTTATCCACGAACCGCCTTTTCTATAGGCGTACAGAGGATCATCACTCCAGCACCATTCCCAGATGTTTCCACTCATATCGTATAATCCAGAGGGGGTTGGTTTATGTCGACCGATGTGGTCTGAAGTGTTTGCATCGTATACTCCGACCATCCACAGTTCGTTGTGGCCGGCAAAAGCCCACTGTGGATTCCCGTTGTGTCGTGCTGCCTGAATCCATTCTGCTGTCGTTGGCAATCGGTATCCATTCGATGTTGATGATATTGTGATGTTGGTATTGTTGATATCATACACGGGGTCGTACCCCATGGCTTCGGAGAGTTGATTGCAAAATTGAATCGCGTCATACCAAGATACCGAATCGACAGGGTGCATCAGTCCCAAACTCATACTGGGGTTTTCTTCTGTGATGGTTTCAAATAAGGCCTGTGTAATCGGAAACGCGTGCATCCACAGATGCCGATGGGTGTCCTCTAGAGGAATGTGCACCTCGTGTAGGCATCCTAGGATTAGAGGCTCCATTAGCCAATCTGGGATTTCCCCAAGTGTGGGTACAGATGCTGCGGATATAGAGATCATGCCCCAATCAAGTTGTTGGCCGATTGTTTGGAACCAGTTTCTAGATCGACTTCCTTGAGCTAGATAGCGACAGTGTAGTAGCACGTATGCGTACAAAGCCCGTTCCTCTATGTGGATGGATTTTGAAATTATGGGCTGTTCAAAGGAATTGAAGTCGATCCATTCCGTCAGTCCATTCCACCAATCCATTTGGGCAATCAGTTTTGAAGCGCCCATCAGTGCAGTAATGTTTCCTTTGAACATCATGTTGTTGACATTGACCCAAGCACCGTTCAAGTCTTCATCAGCCTGTAATCCATCTTTCCAGCCATTTCTCAATTTTGTGATCGTTTCTATCGTATTCATTGGTTCTCTCTCGAAGTCTTGATGGAGAACAGTAAGATGCATCCCCAACCTGCCATCAAAGACAAACCACCAATTGGCGTAATCGCCCCGAGCCAACGGACACCACTGAGTGCCAGAATCCACAGCGTACCTGAAAATATGGAGATTCCAATCGTAAAACACCAGCAGGCGCGAGTCAACCAAAGACTTGGTGTTGGCTTGTGATGATTGTATAGAGATGTTGCTAGCAATGCCATCGAATGATGAAGGCAATATCGCGACCCAGTTTCAAAGATGGCTAGGAGATCTACTGGAAGCATGGTCTTCAGGGCATGTGCGCCAAAGGCACCAGAAGCAACACCGAGAAGTCCAAAAACAGAGGACAGTAAAACAAAGCGAGTGGACGAGGTTGACATAGACAAACCCAATGTGTGTTTCAGTGAGGTATTGTACTCAACGAATACTCGATTTGACGTGTCTTTGCCAATTCGAGCCCCATAGCGTGACATCATTGATCATCAATTTGCAAGTAAGGGTAAGTGGTATTCAGATGCTCTACCACACAGTTGGAAGCACGATCATACCAATGATATGCGTTACCCAAGTTTCTTCAAGTGGTCCCATGCAGCCTCTCTTATTTCACCCAGATCGTAAAATGTGTTGTGACGTTCAACCGTCTTAGTTCCAACGAACCTAACCAGCTGAAATCGGTCGTCTTTTAACCGAATCAAACCCCACTCACTGTCCCGTGAGATAGCGATGGGGTGATACCTAGACTCAGGGTCTCGGTTTCGATCGACTCGTCTAGTGTACTGTCTCATGGTGTACTCCTCTGTGTTGTGAGAACTTCCGTCTGGGTCTTCATAAACCGTATTGCGATTAGAGTTTTTCTAAGAATAGAATCAACTCTTCTTGCTCTATTGAAGTGAGGTTTGCAAAGGCTGCTACACTTCTCTCCGCTTCGCCACCGTGGTGGAGAATGGCTTCAAAGAGGGTTTCAGCAGAGCCATCATGCATATACGGCGCAGTGTCGTTCACACCCCATAAAGGAGCCGTTCGAAATTCCGTTGGGAGTACGCCGGGGTCGTGATCGACAACCGTAGCGGGGTCATACCCCATATCGTGTAGAAGCAGATCAGAATATAGACTGACAGAGTCTAGTGTAGGGGTGTGACATCCAGCGCAACCAACTGCCTCGAACAGTACGCTTTCAGAGTCAGGCTCACTTTTTGGAGGGGCAAGTTCGTATACAAAGAAGGTTAGATCTGTGACATCCTCCGTTTGAAATTCGGGGTCCTCACAGGTGTCTAGGTCATCTTCTATGGTGAAGTCCGATAGGCTTGGATGTATGGTGACCCCAATCTCTTGAAGTAAAGCATCCGCCACAAAATCACTCACAGTTGCGATTTGTGCTTTCCAGCCCATTCTACCCAACTGACCATCGTTCAACCATCTCACTCTACCTGAGATACCGTCTTCATCTGAATCATCTGGGTCTGCACCAGCCAGAATGGTTTCTGTCGAGATGGTTTCGATGGCCCCGATGCCGAGCAAGGAGGGTGGTTGTCGAGCTTCAATGATCAATGAACCATCACTCCACGCTGTTTGTAGAGATTCTTGAGTCCACTCTTCGTCGATCAGCTCTAAGATCTCGGCAGGCTTTTCAAAGGGCAATGTGGACCGCATCAAGACAGGAAGAGCCAAATTGAACGATACACTATTGGCATCCATCCCACCTATACGTAGAATGTTTACATCCAATCCACCGGCACCACCGATCACGGGATCTTGATGACAGGCTCGGCAGGAATCGGCGTTGAACATTGGACTTAGACCACCTTCTTCAACAAAATTGCCGTCAAAAAGCTGGAGGCCGCGCTCAAAAGTGGCTTGTTCTGTTGATGACAATTGCCGGGATGGTCCTCCGACGTCCCCAAAAATTGGGGTGGAAAATCTCGTGTCATTCAGAAAGTTTTGTTTGTTGGGAATGCTTCCGAGATCCCCTAAAAAGTCGATGATGCCAGATTGTTCCTCTTCAGTGAGTGCCAACCAACGGTCAATACTGCCTTCTGCTTCTCCACCGTGCCACTCAATGGCTTCTATCAATGTGTCCGCACGTCCATCGTGCAGATACGGTGGGTGCAACCCAACGCCCCACAGGGGCTGCGTTCTGAATTCGTTGCCTTGTGCAAATCCGACTTTGATACCGTCTGCTAGCGCTTCACCCATATCGTGCAGTAACAAATCTGTATATGCCGGGAGTGCACCAATTACAGAGGGTATACTTGGTATGTGGCAGCCTGCGCAGCCAACTTCAGAGAACTGTCGCTCTCCTTTTATAGACTCTTTAGATCGTTCTGACAGTGGAGTTGGAGTAGGCACCCCGATGTAGGTGGAAAATACGAGGAGGTCCCTCTGGTCCTCATTGTTGATTTCTGGATCGGGTACACCATCGTTGTCTACGGTGGGTTCATCTAATGCAGAGACCTGGGCATCGGCGGTGTTCAGCAAACTCAATTGCCAGTTCCATCCTTGAACTTCTAGTTCCGGAAACTCGTAGAACAACGGATCGGATGTGATGCCCATTTGGTTGAAGATGGCGCCTCGATTAAAGGACTCTAATGATGCAGCCTGTGATTTGTATCCAAATTTCGCGACCTCTCCCTTTTCATAGTTGGCTCGTCCTGAAATGCCATCTCCATCTGCATCGTCTGGATCCGCAAAGTCCAGAATGTCTTGGTCTGACACAAATGCGAAGAGTCCGACACCGAACATCGGAGGTGTGTTCCGTCGGGCGTAGGTGGTCGCATCCGGCGACGGTGGAATATGAAATATGGGTGCCGTGGCGTATTCGTTTCGTACTGGAGACAGTCCATTGGTGCCGGCAGCGACCAAGGCTCCATCCCAGCGCTCTTCCTGAATCAACCAAAAGTCACGGTACCTCGGTGCAGATCCCCCAGCAACGGGCATTTGATGACACCCCGCACAAGAGTCCGCATTAAAAGTCGGACCGAGTCCCGTATTGGGAGTGAATCCTCGACTCATAACGCTGGAACCATTTTCGTAGTGTTCGATGAGTTCCGATCTCAATGTCGGAATGGGATCCCCTAGATGTTCGACAAAGATGTCTGCGACGATCATGTCCTCTACTTTCGGTTCTACAGAGGTGTCTGTTCGGCAACTGAAGAGTACCCAGATCATGGAGTCCACTCCATGCTTAGAATGCTACCCTCAAAGGTCGATTCAGCTGTCGCTAGGTTTCCGCCGACAGCATACCAATATTGTGTATCATCAACGATGTGCACAGCTGCGGCATGCAGAATGTGTGTCGTGACGGGTACAGGTTCAACAGTCTGCCCAGTGGCGTTTAGGAGTTGACTGTAGCCCATTTCTCCGACCAGTAGACTGTTGCCAGATGCATCGGTTGCAATACCGTTGATTCCGGCGATCAATTGAGTTGGTGTATCCAGTACCCCATTCTGTCCAGTGACGTAGAGTCCTGTTCCTCGTCCACCTACAATTTGTACAGTAGAGTCATTCGGTGTTGCGATTGCCGTAATTAGATCTTGAGTGAGTCCGGTGGGTACGGCTGTCAAGTCATCGAGTGTCCCATACAAGAGCGCCCCTGATGTCCCAACCATCCAGTACTGTTCTCCATCAAAAGCAACCTTAAACAGATTGTTCAATCCGTCCAGCTCGTCAGGCAACGGATGGGAGGTCCACACGTCATTTTGGAAGGAATACACGATCCCTTCATCGCCGCCCCAGCGTGATGAGCCACCAACTGCGACAACGGTAGCGCCATTGTCGACTACAACCAATCCCCAAATTGCCTCTTCAATATCGAGACTGTAATCGACCCATACTGCACCATCCCAGTGCAATATGCTGCCGTATAAACCGCCCACCCACATGTTTGTACTGGTGCCATCTGCCCAATTGAGGAGAGGGGTACCTTCTGGAAGTTCTAAGGGTTCGAACCCTTTGATGGCGTTTCCAACCTTAATGGATCCAGCGGTTGGTTGACCTCCCACTAGCCACAACTCTTCTGGCGTGTCTGAAGGGATATGAGCCCTTAGCCAGGCACCGTCTTGGTCGGTAGATGCGATTGATTCCCAGTTTGGTTTGCCCGGTGGGTCTGTTGTTGCTACGCCGCTGTCTTTGTTGGAAGAGCCTCGACATGCCATCGATAACAAACAAAAGATACTGACATGCGTAAACCGTGTATGGCTCAAATAATTCGGTTGCATACCTCATAATAACAAATTTGAGTGCTTTTGACGAAGGGATAGAACCGATTTGATTGCCAATAGTCTATCGGTAGGGATATGTATACGATGAATATATTTTATGTGAGAGTCAAATGAGTCAAGTTCCACAGTTTCCACACATCGTTCAAGCAAATATGCAAGCCTACATAGAGGCGCTTGGTGAAGATGCGGCATTGTTTATTTCACCACCCCACGTCACTCGAAGCAACGATACGGAGTACGAGTACAGACAAAGTTCTGATATTTTGTATCTATGTGGCTGGCGTGATCCGGATATGGCGATGCTCATTAGACCCAAAGCAGATAAGCCAATCGTCATGTTTGTCCAACCCAAAGATCCAAAGCGTGAAATATGGACTGGTATTCGACCAGGTGTAGAAGGAGCGAAGCGAGATTTTGGCGCCAATGAAGCCTATAATTTCTCAGAGCTGTCAAAACAATTGCCTCATTTGCTGATGGGTGTAGAGCGCTTGCATTATGCCTTCGCTGAAAATACTGCGATGGATAAGCTGTTGATGAACTCTATTCAACGGGCGAATCGTCTGGGACGGACAAGTGGGTTGGCTGGTCCAGATGTGTTCATTCATCCGAGTCGAACGTTGCATCGTTTGCGTCAGATCAAGTCCGCAGCTGAGATCGAGGTTATGCGAAAAGCAGTTGCCATCACTAAGGAAGCCCACGAAGAGGCAATGGCCATGACGGCTCCCGGAGTGTTCGAGTATCAGCTTGAAGCCAAGATATCGTATGTCTTTCGCAGTAATGGAGGTACCGGTCCTGGCTATACATCAATTGTGGGTGGCGGCAACAATGCGGTGATTCTACACTACATCTCGAATGATCAGCCCCTTCGAGATGGTGATGTTGTCTGCGTGGATGCAGGCTGCGAATTGGGGTCCTACACTGGTGATGTGACGCGTTCATGGCCCGTTAGCGGTAAGTTTACAGACGGTCAGAGGGACATTTATGAAGCTGTATTGGCTGCCAACGAGGCAGCGATCGCAGCATGTAAACCGGGGATTCGGTATCGAGAGATTCATGAGGCGTCGGTTCAGTCTTTGACGGAGTCTATGGTTCGATTGGGTCTACTTGAGGGAGAGGTTGATGAAATCATCGCCAATGAAGGGTACAAGAAGTTTTTCATGCACGGTACGGGGCACTGGCTCGGAATGGATGTTCATGATGTCGGTCCCTATGTTGACGGTACAGACTCCATTATTGTAGAGGCAGGTATGATCTTGACGGTTGAACCTGGTATTTACATCGATACTGAAGATGATTCGGTGCCGGAACGATACAGGGGCATTGGTATTCGTTTGGAGGATGATATTTTGATCACCGCGGATGGATATGACAATCTATCGAAAGATATTCCGAAGAGTGTTGAAGCGGTAGAGCGATTGGTGGGAAGTAAAGTCTAATGTGGGTTTTAGTTGGAGATATTGGTGGTTCGAATATTCGTTTGACCGCATGTCAGATTCTTGGTCGAAAAAAAGTCCAATTGTCCCATTCATTTTCTTGCGAGACAGCCTCTGTTCGAACGCTATCTGAGGTGGTCAATATGTATCTACGTCGCCATCCGGAATTGTTTTTTGAAAAGGGAGTGTTTGCGGTTGCGGCACCGACGAATGGGACCCATGCATCATTGACCAATGCAGATTGGCAAGCGAATGTGCACAATCTTCCTTTTCCATCCAGATTGCTGAATGATCTGGAAGCCGCGGGGTGGGGTGTGTTGCAAAAGGACTTGCCCAAGAAGGTGCTTTGGATGGGGTCTTCTTTGGCTGAAGAGTTGGAGTCCTCTCTACTTGGTGTTGGAACTGGACTCGGGCTCGCACATTGCTTTCCAAACAACTCTTTGGTGTCCGCAACTGAATTTGGACATGTATCCTTTGCCCCTTTTGATGCATTGACACTTGAACTGTGGACGTGGTGGAGAGAGCGTACTGGGCGTCGGTTGACCATTGAAGATGTGTGCTCTGGACGTGGTTTGCAAAATCTTGTGGCGTTCTGTGCTCATCAAGGGATTGAGCAGCCATCAGAATGGAGTCTCGAAGATACAGATCAAGTTGATTGGGGAGAACGACTTTCAAAGAATGCAGAGTCGCCATTTGCGACTGCCGTATGGGAGTTGTTCTTTGCGATTTTGGGAGCCGTGTGTGGTGATGTCATCGTCGGAAATCGCAGTCAATATTTGTTTCTATGTGGTGGAGTGGTGGAAAAGAACGTCCATTTATTTACAGAGCATCAAGAGATTTTTGAACATGCCATGAAAGATAAGGCTCCGATGACGCATCTGGTCGAAGAGGCTTCTGTCCTGTTATTTACGGAGTCTAAGCTTCAGCAGTATGGATGTGGTATTTGGTATGCACACCAGCAAGAACGTTAGTTGGATTTTGATACCAGCGCGAAACGAAGAGGCTTCTTTGGCTACGGTCATTGAGGCTGTTCAAAGAATTGGAGAGCATTCTATTCTGGAGGTGGATTCACTGTCGTCTGATAAGACACCACAAATAGCTAGAGATATGGGGACGACGGTCATTTCATCCACTCAAGTTGGATATTTGAATGCATTGCAAACGGGGTATCGATTTTTACTTCAATACACGGACTGTAGTAGCGTCGTACAATTGGATGCCGATGGTCAGCATGATCCTCTGCACATTCCTCGATTGCGTGGGCAACTCAAACCCAATTCGTCTACACCACAGTGGGTGGTGGGTAGTCGTGAATGTACCGGTACTCAATCCGATGGTACGCTCAGTCTAGCCAATCATTGTCTGCGCTGGTACGTGCAGAGGCTCACCAATCATCGATATGGCGATATTAGCTCAGGGTTTTGGTGTCTAAATCGAGCAACTCTGCAACTGTTTTTGACGTTCGCTCCACCCAACCAGTCTGCAGATGCCGCACTGAGGTTCTTTGCAGCAGCTCACGGTTTGTTTCCAATTGAAGTCCCAACAGAGATGGGACCTCGATTGTCCGGACAGTCCATGCATCAAGGACTGCGCACTCGGTTCAGTCACTTGATCAACATTTACCAAGATATCCAATGGGTCAATCACAAGCGCTGGGATCGGTAGCCGCACTTCCAACATCGGCATTCGTATCAATGACGAATCCATCTTCGACCAAATCGATATCTCCATTGCTGTATTCGACGATTAGGTCGACTGTTCCTTCGGGGGCTCCATTCGTGACTTTCACAGTCAAGAGCAACTCATCATAGAGTGGCATAAAGCTGCAGATAGTCACATCTCCGTATGGGGTGATGCTCACTATTTGTGACCAATCAATCGCATCATCGGACCGAAGGGCGGATAGAAATACATCTCCAGGCGCCGCTTCTCTTGGCACTGTATAATATGTTCCATCCACATTCTCAGGACCGGAAGTGTCTTCTTCGTTCTCTTCGTATTCTTCGTTCTCTTCTTCGTAATCGTCTCCTTCCCAGTGCTCTGACTCCTCCCAATCGGATTCATCCCAGCCTGAGTCAGACTCATCCCAGTCTTCTCGTTCAGATTTTTCACTTTCTACGATGATGCACCCTGTCAATGTGGGCAATAGAAATAAATATTTTGTCATGTGTCCTCCATGTTTTAGTATACTAAACAAAGCATAATTCCGTTGCATTCCCAAATTTTCTCAAAATTAATTTCGGTTTTGCCAATCTTTGTTACATTAAAAGGTCACGTCTTAACAATAGGAGAGCATATGAGACCTGAAAAAGCCTATAAAAATCTGGATTTTTTGAACAGTTCCGAAGCCAGAGCCATTCGAATTCTGTGTGAATATGAAGAACCCAAACGTCGTTTTGCAGCCCAGAATGTCGATGACACCATCGTATTCTTTGGTTCGGCTCGTTCAAAGCCATTGGATGTCGTTGAAGGAGAGATCGCTGATTTAGAACGCAATTTGGCAAGAGAAGATTCCACTGAGCAAAAAGCCAAATGGGAAGCCGCACTGAAAAAAGCGCAGTCGGCCAAACGTCTTGCGGAGTATTACGAAAAGACGCGAGAACTTGCACGTCGTATGACTGAGTGGGACATGAATCGCAAAGGTAAAAAGCGTTATTACATCTCTACAGGTGGTGGTCCGGGAATGATGGAAGCTGCAAACCGAGGTGCTTCTGAAGTGACCGGTGGGCGCTCTGTTGGACTCGCAATTTCATTGCCATTTGAAGAAAGCGTCAATCAGTATGTCACCCCAGAACTCGCGTTTGAATTTCACTATTTCTTCACTCGTAAATACTGGTTCTTGTATCTCTGTAAGGCGATGGTGATTGCCCCAGGTGGATTTGGAACCCTAGATGAACTTTTTGAAGCATTGACACTTCGTCAGACCCAGAAGATCAACAAGCCGATGCCAACCGTACTGTTTGGTTCTGGATACTGGAACGACATCATGAACATTCCAAAGATGGTGGAGTGGGGAACCATTTCCGAGAAGGACTTGGATATGTTCATCGTTACCGACTCAGTTGAAGAAGCCTTTGACTATTTGGTTGGTGAAATCGAGGCACTCGAAGCTACGGAGGCTGGAGAGTAATGAGTCGCTTCGGACTTCGAAAAAAACTGAAAAGTGTTTTTAGACCACCGAAAAAAGAGATTGTTCGCTACTCTGTGACCTACATCTTGCCTGATGGTACAGAAAAGACTGTAGAGGCAGAAGAGCGGTACAATCTTCTTATGGCCAGTCAAACCTTGCCTTCTCCAATCGGGACTGGTCGTCGTGCCGGTGGTCCCTGTGTGGATGGTGGGTGCGGTTCTTGCCGTGTTGAGGTCCTCAATCCTGCAGGACTCACCCCGATGACCGAAGGGGAAAAGTCGACCTTAGACGCCTACGTTGCCGGAGACCCTCACGAGGGCCGAGACCGCGAACCTGGTGAACCGTACACCGAGTTTACCCGACTCGCCTGTTACACCAAAGTCGTGGGTTCCGGTGCCCGTGTCCAAGTCGCAGAGTTGGTGGATTTTGAGGCGTTGCAAGGCGAAAAAAACGGGTACTAAGAAATGAGATCGGGGTAAGGTTCTTCGATTATTGCGTTTCAATCTCAGTCGGGTACAGAAGTACACCTCCTTCGATTGAACTCACAATATTCTTTGAACTT
>CAJWHX010000044.1 GCA_913040875.1 uncultured Pseudomonadota bacterium
CAAGTATCGATGTCTTTAACCATTCAAAATGCACGACTGCATTATCAAATCTTAAGTATTCAACGATGGTCTTTTTAGTGTCGATGATACCAAATAGGTATGATCCACCAATCTCTTTAGTTACAGGAACAACTACGTCTAATCCTGTGAGTCCTGCCATCATTGCCCATGCTCCTAAAAATAACATAGACAATACAAATATTCTACGAGTTAGTTTTGCAAATTTATCGTTTCCAACTCGATTCGCTGCTGCGTTTGCTGAACGAGATGCGGACTCCCTGTCTGCGTTCTTCAGATCCGCTTTCTGTTGCCGATCCGCCATCATCATTTCCATATGCCCCCACCAATATGTCATCGAGGCCATCGTTGTCGACATCTCCAGCGGTACTGATTGAATACCCCGCTTTGTCCTCTGCAGCCTCACCAATAAACTGATATTGCGCCTGTTCCTGTGTTTGGATCACAGGACAAGAATCCCAACTTGTAGCCACGTACTCATCGACATCGAGAATGCCATTACAGTCCAAATCAGTAGTGATATCTCCTAGTGAATCAGTAGTATCATCACAATCAGATGCGGTTTCAACGCCATCACAATCCTCATCGGTTGCTATTGTGGTTGACGAATTATCAGTGTCGTCGCAATCATCTTCAGTATCGATTCCATCACAGTCTGCATCCCCATCACAGATGAAGACGTTGCCTGGACAATCAACGACATAGTTGCTGGTCGAGATGGTAAATTCGTTCGCTGCAGCGGTTTGTGTCACCAGTCCATCTGTTGATGCACCGACATTGTCAAAACCAAAGTCCAACACGGTATCTTGGGGCGAGGCATTTTCAAAATACCAGCTTGTCACAAGAGAGGTGTTCATTTGATAACTGGATTGCAACGCACCGTTTGCGTCAAAAGACAAGGTGCCTTGGAACACAGCAAATGCGTACCCGTCTGCATATCCAATACTACTGGGGTCAGACAATTCACCGGCATCTGCGAGCGCATAATATTCCCATTCATCTGTGGAAGTCATTTCGAATACCATTGTTATCTCATGCTGATTTCCAGCATCATCATCGAGCAAAACCATTTCTGCATGGGCACCGAGTGCTGTTACATCCACGATTGTTTCAGTTAATCCGTCCATAGAGAGTGAATTGAGTGCACTCGAAGGGGTGGTCGAATTGTCCAGATTGCCTTCAAAAATGATGTGGCTGGTGTGGATGGTGGATTCGGCGTTGCAATCGTAGTCGTCACAGTCAGAATCGATCCAGTCTCCAAAGGTGTCACCGGCTCCTGGATATACATCGTCATCTGAATCGTCACAGTCGTCGGTTGATGTGAATCCATCACAGTCCGCATCGTCGACATTGCTCAGTAGGCTAGAGTCGGTATCGTCACAGTCAATTGAAGCCAACACTGTATCTGCATCGAAGTCACAATTTTCATTCGATGAACCAGGGGTTCCATATTCCCCATTAACCATTTCAGTGATCGACTCACACCAGAACCCGTTGTTGTCATTGTCGACATCGTTTAGGTAATCTGAACTCAAGGTCAAGGACACACCGGCGGCATTTGGCATTAAATCTCCGCCCGTCCAAGATACTTCATCCAATGTTCCCCCAGCATTCATAATCCCTAGAGTTTCTGAAGTGTTGTTGATCAGGAGTGATGCAAATTCATAGTCGAGAGTTATGCCTCCATTGGTTGCTAAATCGGCGTTGCGACCCAATACAGCGTATCCATTCGAGGGAACGATGACAGACTCAGAAATGGTGTGCTCGAGTTGTAGATCGTAGATTTCCAAGCCCAAGATATTGATGTCGTTTGCTGTTGTGTTGTAGAGTTCAAACCACTCTCCATCGGCATCAGATACTATGTCTGGATTGTTCATTACTTCAGTGATGACCAAATCGCCGACTGTCAGCATGTTAGACGAATAATCGACGAAAACCGAAGCGGTACCGCTGGTGCCATTGTCTATTCCATCCGTTGCAAATACAGAACAAGTGATTGACCCATAAGAAGTCAAATCACTCGTTAAGGTATTTGACAATGTTGAGGTTGGAGATGAGGTTTGAATGCTGTTTCCATCGGCATCCGTCCACTGAAATACATAGGATAAACTTTGGTCATCGATATCCGAACTTTCTACATCAACGGTACACGTTACATCGGTTTCCGCGGCGTATGGCATGCTTTCTAGAATAGAGATTGTGGGTGCTGTAGGGAGTGTGTTCTCGATGGTTATCGAAGCACTGGAATTAACACTTGAGCCATTCGCATCCGTCGCACTAGCTGTGCAACTGATGCTATCACCAGGATCCGTATCGGTAGGAGAAATGGTGTAAGAATCAGTTGAAGATAGTACAGCCCCACTGCTATCAGTCCATTCGTAAGATGTAGCAAGGGTGCCATCATTCAAATCTTCAAAACTGGCGGCACATGCAAGAGCAGTGCCTGTGAATGCTGAAGTAGGAGTGATGCTAGCATCAGATTGAATGGTTGGGATCGTATTTTCAACGAGGACGCCAACAGTGTCCATCTTCGAACCACCGTTTGCATCGACGGCAGTAATGTAGCAACTCACTTCCTCTCCAACAGTTACAATGCTGGGGTCGAGTTGCAAAGAAGCTTCTGTTCCAAGAGAGGTTCCAGAAGTGTCCATCCATTCGTATGTGATGGTTGGCATGTCGCCATCTACATCAGATGCACTACCCGTGCACGTTAGTAAAGTGTTCGCTTCAACACCGACATTTGGTGTGATTTCAGCAGAGTCAATGTGCGGTAAGGTATTTTGAATCGTCACAGATGCAGACGCTGTTGTCTCCGAAGATGCATCTTGAGCAGCAACACTACACGTGATTTCAGAATCAACAGAAAATGGACCGGACAATAGAGTACCATCTTCCGTTAAAGGCGTTCCGTCTATCGTCCAGGAGTACGTCAACGAGACCTCATCTCCATCAGCATCTGTGACATCAACGGCTTGACATGTGATGTCGTCTTGTGAAGCAGGTGCATTTGGAGTGAGTTCAATAGAGCCAATGATGGGGGTGCTGTTGACAATGGAGACTGTGGATGAGTCGGTAACGGTTCCATCGCTTTCATCGGTTGCGCTAACGGTACATTGGATCTCGTCTCCTTGAGAAACGATGTCTGCAGTCAGCAATAACTCTGATGCGGAACCAATGACGGTTCCATTGTTGGTCCATTCGTATTTGAGGCTGATTTCTTCCAAGTCTGCATCGGATGCCGTTGCAGTACACATCAGCGTATCTCCAATTCGAGCCTCTTCCATATTGACTTCGAAAGAATCAATGGTGGGGTTTGTGTTGAGAACCGTCACTGTTTCAGTTTGGCTAATGAGCTCTGCCTGACCATCACTCAATGTTGCGGTGCAGGAAATTTCGTCTTCTGGCTGAACCATCTCTGGGGTCAATTGTAAAGAGGTTTCGGATCCCAACTCGCTACCGTACGAGTCTTGCCAAGTATATGTCAAATACAGTGGATCATTGTCAGCATCTGTACCATTCATGACACAGTACAAAGTGGTTGATGTGGTAATCCCTTCTGAAGGTTCAATCCTAAAAGACGTGACCTCAGGACTAACATTGGTCTTTGGTTCTTCTTCAGACCCACATGCCAGAAGCAGTCCTGGAAGTAAAAATAGTGTTTTGGACATTGCGAATCTCCTCAAGAAAAATAATCGTGGTGACAGTCTGTTCCTTTTGTAACCAACCCATCCAGAAATGAGAAAGAATCAGCACAAATTTATGATGGGAATTCTAACGTAACGATTCAGAGATACAGATTACTGTCTGTAGGCGACACAGTAAGAACCGTTTGTCCCAATAGATGGTGCATTGTTCCACCAGTGATTTCCACAGGTCCAACCAGGGCCTTCAGCAGGATTGTAGTCGTGATTGGACGACGAAACAAAATGTGAGCAAGAACCCAAATTAACTGTGCCGTAAGGGTTAGTGCATTCAAAACATTGGTCGCCAACCATGGGGCAGTTGGTGTTGTACCAGACGCATCCATAGTGATCGCCTGTCATCTTGTAGACTTGACTGCTGGTGGCGCTGGCGGCTATTTGGCAGTCCTCTGACACACGATATTCTGTGTTTCCGTTGTCGAGTGTGAACCAAGTCTCCCAAGAGTAGGGGGATGCGTATTGGTTCGGACCGGCAGTAGTAGAATTCCATGAAGTCCAGCCGTTGAACTGGTTTGACCAGTCTGCATGGAGACTGTAATCGATTATCGTCCAACCTCCACTGTCGGTGGTCATGTCGCATTGAACATCGAATGCAGGATTCCCATTGTACGGTCCATCCAGATCGATCGTGTATATACCGTCCCCGATTGAATATCCGGCCGTTAGAATCTCATTGCAGTCAGCAAAGTAACAATCTCCCGCATTTGGATACGAGCTGGGGTCACTGTCGTTGCAATCATCTCCTCCACAGGACACATCCGAAAAGCCATCCAAGTCGATGTCGTTATCGATCTGTCCATCGCAATTGTAGTCTACACCATCGCATCCTTCAGAGGCTCCTGGGTTCACGGAGGCGTTTCCATCATCGCAGTCGCCGTCGAGTAAAATGTGGTCAGCTGGCTGTGAACACTGGGTGATGGTGTTCGTTGTATCTCCGTACCCATCTGCATCGTCGTCCAGATACCAGACGGAGGCATCAATGGCGGTGTTCTCATCCGTTACCCCATCACAATTGTCATCGATCAGATTGCACACTTCGTTTGCATCAGGGTTCACCTGATCATTTTGGTCGTTGCAGTCGCCAACCTGCGCAGCATATCCTGCTGGTGGATTGCACTGCACCAAAGTAGAGACAATGGTTCCGTAGCTGTCTGAGTCGGTGTCTACATACCAAGTTGGAGCGTCGATGGCTGTGTCTTCATCGATGAAGCCATCACAATTGTCGTCAACTGAGTTGCAGACCTCATCCATGCCTGTATTAACAACACCAGAAGTATCATCGCAATCTGTGTTGTCGGCAACGAAACCACTGGGTTGATCACAAGCAACTATTGTACTGTCTGGATCGCCAAAGGTGTCTGCGTCCGTGTCAGCGAACCAAGTGAGCGCATCTGTGGCTGTGTCTTCGTCGATGAAGCCATCGCAATTGTCGTCAACTGAGTTGCAGACCTCAACGATGCTGACATTGACCATGTTGTTGATGTCGTCACAGTCTGTGCTGTCGGCAACAAAACCATTTGGCTGTTCGCACGCTAGCGTGGTGTTGTTTGGATCACCGTAGGTATCTTCATCGGCATCGGCATACCAAGTGAGCGCATCTGTGGCTGTATCTTCATCGATGAATCCGTCACAGTTGTTGTCCACTTCGTCACAAACCTCATCCATGCTGGTGTTGACCATGTTGTTGATGTCGTCACAGTCTGTGCTGTCGGCAACAAAGCCATTTGGTTGGTCACAGGCTAGGGTGGTGCTGTTCGGGTCGCCAAATGTATCTTCGTCTGCATCCGCGAACCAAGTGAGCGCATCTGTGGCTGTGTCTTCGTCGATGTTGCCATCACAATTGTTGTCTACATCATCGCAGACTTCTTCCCCATTTGGATTGATTGTGTCATTTCGATCGTCGCAGTCATCACTGCTCTCAACATATCCATCGGGCTGACTGCAATCTGTCTGAGCGATCTCCGAATTTCCAAATCCATCCGCATCATCATCGGCATACCAAATTGTCGCATCTTGTAAGTCCTCATCTTCCTCATCGATCAGATCATCACAGTCATTGTCGATATCGTCACAAATTTCAGCTGCGTCAGGGTTGACATCGGGGTCTTGATCATCGCAGTCAAGATCTGAAGTGAAGCCATCGCCATCTATATCAACTGAATTTTCTGATTCAACCGTTTCGTTGTTCATTTTTAGGTCTGAACGACATCCAACAAGCATTAGCCAAAGAATATTGATCATATGCACTCTTCCTCATGGGATTTCCCAATTTATCATTGTACGAATACCTTCATTGTATACATAATTTGTTCAAATGGTATCGCATTCAACAAATGCAGAAGCGAAGAGTTTAAAGAATACTCTTCGGGTATACACGAATCTCAGATCCAACAGCAAAAGCCTGATGAAATGATTTTTGGCTGGAGAGGAACGCCCATTTCTCTCCGTAAACGGCTCCCCAGTCCCATTCTAAGTTGACACTGGTGATGGGCAGTGTCTCCCATATGGGATGCCACACTTGATATTCCAACAATCGACCAGCACGGGTCTGTCCGAAACCCCAAGAATGCTCTTTAAAAAAGTGATCCAAGGAATCTTCTTGACTCATTACAGGATTCTTTCCGAGTTCGACCTGTATTTGTTGAACAGATTGTCCAATCCACAACTTGTGTTCCAATTGAAAGTTGTTTTCAGACTCTATCCAAGCACTGGTCATCGGCGCTGCCTGATAAGGCTCATTGTATAGTGTTCGAGCGAGCAGAGCTATCAACCGTTTTGGAACGTATTCTTTGATGAAGACCACTCCTCTTCGTCCATCCGGATGGCGCACATAAAATCGGAGGTTGATCTCTGGAAAATTGATAAATCCAGGCCATCGAATCCCAACGACTCGGGTATCCAAGAAATCAAAGGCAACCAGTGATACAAAAGCTCGTCCATCAATGGTGTCGAGAGTAAGGCCGGGGGGTAGATGATCAGACAACAATTGTGGATCAATGTCATAGGTCAATAGAAGCAATCGTTTCCACTGTGCGGATAGGAAACAAATGCGGTCTGGCTTTTCAGTACTCATACATCCTCGGGATTGGATCTTGTGTACACAATAATACAGGAGTCAACAATGAACGACATCAAAAAGGATCTATACGCATGCGTTTCGTGTGTATCTGTTTCAGGGTTCTAAATCAGTGAGAGCATCCAATGCCTAGGCAATCCAAAACGATAAATATAAAAATGGTGGAGGCGACGGGAATCGAACCCGCGTCCACATCTAGGCGGCAATCGGCCTCTACGTGTGTAGTCATGATACCTACTGCATCTCAAGCCGCCTCATGACGGGCAACTCAAGCGAGAACAGATAAAGAGGTTTATCGTCCACTTTCCCCTCTGTTAAAAGGTCCACAGACTATCTTGGTAAACATACGCCTCAACAATTACCCCAAGTAATAAAGGTCAAGACGGCTGAAGCGGCTATTAAGCGGCTACAGCAAAGTGTGCGTTATTGTTTGCAACTAAATTATTGTTTTCAGGGATTAACGAGTTTCTGAGACCTCGACACGCAACCTCTCACCCAAAACCCAAACCTGTCGAAAGCCTTTGCGCCCCCATAATGGTTCATTTTGGTTGATGATTCTCTCACTGTCAAAGAACGATGTGCACCGAAGTGCTCTATCAGTATACACCAAAACGAATGCTCTTTCAAGGTTCGGACAACAATCATTCTGAAAGTGGTATGCGACTGTATATTAAAGTGTACAGCTGTATTTTTTATTGCTGTTTAACGGCCTTCACAATGTTTGGATAACTATCCCATGTACCCCAACTTTTGGTTTTGTTGTTGTAGATCATGTGTTCAGCCTCTGGGGTTAGTCGGATTGCTTCCACGAGGTCATGTTCATTGACTTCCAATACATTGCCATCCAAGCTGTAAAAGTAGGTCTTCTGTTCAGAGAAGGAATCGGAGACTTGTTGTTGAATGCGCGGCTTAACATCGTCCCACGAATAGACTATAAATATGCCCGACGTACCAACCAACATCCACAATCCGCTCAAGATGTACGCGGACGTTTTTCTATAGAACGTAGACTCTTTATGGGTATTGATATGGTAAACGCCAATCAAGATAAGGGTTAATTCGAGTGAGATGGGAAAGAAGATGCTGTCTGTAATCTGAAGTTCGAAAAAATGTCCGACAGCAATCTCCAACAATGCAATCACCATTAGCCATATCAACCCAAAGAAAAACATGTCGGTAGAGCCCTGTCCCTTTGAGTTTTTAGATGAACTCTTTGGCTTGGGTAGAGATTTCGGGACGGAATTGGTCTTTGCCGTTTTGAATACTTCTTTAATTTGTTTGGTGGTGATGTATTGCTCTAATAATTCGAGTTCTTCTTTACTCAAAACATCGGTATATGTTAGGCTACGAAATTTGGATTGGTTCTTTTTTGCCGATAGGATTTTACTGTCAAAACTGGACTCGAGGTATCGGATAATGCCTTGTTCTACCCTAAATTCAGTGTTGATGGTATTCAGGGTCTCTATTGGAATTCGTTCTTTGATTCTGTGTAATATGTTGAGTTCATCGATGGAAACTTGATCGTCTGCGACAGCAGCGATGACTTGTTCTCTATAATCAGCGATAACTTTTCGTAATTCTCGTGCTTTGCCCGGTAAGGTAATACTGAGGTCGTCGTTTGAGGATTTGCTGTGTGTGTACAAGTACCATTCTACACAGGTGTAGAGCGCATTCAAAATTGATTCTGCCTCTTGTACCGTCGCATCGTTTTGACGGGCGTGAGACCCATCGTTGCCTAATTTCCAAACAGTACCGAAAGCAGTGGCCACAGTACTCGGAAATTCAACGGGTGTTTTGCTTTGAACCTTTGAACTCAAAGCGCCATAAGCAAGTGGTTTTCCTTTTTTATCCGCGATGGACTGGTCGAATTCTTCCAATATCGCAATGAAGATTAACTCACCGATGTTTCGTGCTTCATTTTGAATACCGGTGGGATGAACTTCATAAGGTTGAGCGATCAAAACTTTGTATCGATCGGCAATACGTTGGGTAGAATTCATCTGAGTCCTCAAACATTATATTGACTTAACACGTGCACTTCGATTAAATAATATAGTTACCAGATTCGGTTTTGAACTCAATGTAAATATCTATGTTGTCTTTGGACGGACGGTTGAGGAAACGACAGAATGAGTATGTTATTTCATTGACCCATGAACATGTTGAGGATGAATCTCTGTTACTGGAAATCGATAATGATGATGAACTGTAAACAAATATGTGGAGACAACATGACTGTACGACCAACATTCGCAACACTATTGATCGCGATGACGGGTTGCCAAACTTTGCCGGAAGGTTTGCGCGTCACCCCAGAGGGGAGTGGCCCCTTAGTTCGGGTAGATTGGGATGCGCACCCATTTCCAGATGTTCCATTTCCGAACAATTTGGCTACCAGACCCGATTCCGATTCACCGACAGGGCGCCGACTGAACATATCGGCAGTTTCATCTACAAAGTATGAAGCAGACACCCGTGCGAAGTTGAATGACCTGACTGGGTTTGGAACCTTTTCGCCGATTACGATTGCGTTTGAATCTCCGCTTGATTTGGACAATATTGCGGCGCGTCATCGAGACGATGATAAATTGGGTGCGGAACAGTTCACAGATGATGCCTTCTTTGTGATCAATGTAGACCCAGATTCTCCAGCCTATTTACAGCCGGTCGCACTGGAGATTGGGCAAGGTCGGTATCCACTGGATGTACCTCGAGGCGATCGGTATTTTGCCAATGACACTCGATCGGAGTCGCCGACAGTCGTTTTTGATACCGTCGATGAGGATGTGAATGGCAATGGCGTTTTAGATTGGGGTGAAGACTCTGACAACGATGGGATTTTGGATGTTCCGAATCTCTATCCGATAGATACAGACAACCCTGTCGACGATCTACTTACCTGGTATGAACGCAGCTCGAACACATTGATCATGAGGCCTGTCGTTCCACTCTATCAGGAGTCAACCTATGCGGTGGTCCTCACAAGTCGACTGATCGGTGAAGATGGTCAGCCCATTCGATCACCATGGGAGTTTGTGAACCATTTGGATCAGAATCAAGAACTTGAACCACTGACCGAAGCATTGGCAAATCTAGGACTGTCTACTGATGACATCGCCTTTACTTGGACATTTAGCACAGGCAGTGTCACCGGGGATCTGGTGAGCGTCCGACGCGGATTGTATGGTGAAGGTTCATTTAAGAAACTCGCAACAGAGTATCCGGCGGGAATTACCCATGGTCATGAGACGCACAACTTAGAAGGAGTGGATCCATATGCGCTTCCGTTGTCGCACCTTGGAAATACGCTGTCTACTCTTGGTCTCTTGAGTGGTGAAGGTGGTCAAATCGCCGCAGATTCATTTGAAAGATATGGAGATTACGTCGTTGGTGGTTCTTTTGTGACACCATACTTTTTGGTGGATGAGATTGATGACGAAGATGGCTTTGATGACTCTGATGAATATTGGAGAATGAATCCAAAATTAGGGACCTACACGGCAGGACCTCAGAGGGTCCCCTTTACCTGTACCATTCCAAGTGAGGCAAGCGGGTTTTCTCCTCCGTATGATGTTGCGATTTTTGGACATGGCTACGGGTCATCTCGTTTTGACGGTTTGGGATTTGCTTGGGCTTTTACCCAGATGGGTTATGCAGTTTGCTTCAATGATTTTCCGGGACACGGTCCGACCATTTCTCCTGAAGACTTGGCACTGTATGAGCCTGTGTTGGATGCCAACAATCTTCTCCCATTCTTGGATCATCTGAAAGACTCTCGCTATCGAGATTTGAACAATGATGGAATTCCAGATTCCGGTGGAGACCAGTGGTCTGCCGATGTATTCCACACGCGTGATATGGTTCGACAAGCCGTTGTAGACTGGATGCAAATGGTTCGGTCATTGAAAGCCTGCGGTGAGGGGACGATGCTCCTAGACGACGGTTCAGAACAGCTGTCCTGTGACTGGAATGACGACGGAACGATTGATATTGGTGGTCCGGATGCGAACTTCTTTATTCTGGGTGGATCGCTAGGCGGTATCAATACTGGTGTCGCCGCGGCGCTGATGCCCGAAGTGAAGGCCTTCTCACCAATTGCCGGTGGTGCTTCGCTGTTTGACATCGCTCTGAGGACAGAGATTGGTGGTGCGGTAGAAGCGATGCACGGCCGAATATTGAGTCCAATGTTCTTGGGGTATCCCAACGAAGATGGATCACTTCGAGTGGTGCAGATGGTCAACTCTGAGACCAAAATGGTCGAATTAGACGTTGCGACGATAGCAGAGGTTCCGCCACTTGGGAAGATTGTGATTGAAAACCTCACCAATGGCGAAGTTCGAGAGGGGATGATTCCAGAAGACGGTCGATTCCGATTGGGGCTGCCCTGTGATGCTTTGAGACCTTCAGAAAAACGCAAGCTGGTTGGCATGCCGGAGTCGGGGCCTTCTGTAGGTTCAATCTATGAAGCGGCAGACAATGCTGACTTAGGAGACCTCCTATCCATCAAGATTTATGATGAAGGTGGAGCGCTCTTGCACACCATTGAAACGTGGGAATCAGATGTGGTTCACGAGGGTGTGACCATGCGAGCTGGAACCCCGTTGATAGCTGGGTCGTACGGTACAGGGCGGATTCGAGGATCATCCAACCTGAGACGGATTGTGTCCATCTTCGGCTCTGTACTGGAGTCGGGAGACCCGATTGGGTATGCACCGTACTATATCGATCGTCCACTAGAGATCTTGGGCGGTGAGCAAACCAACATTCTAATGGTTCCGAGCATTGGCGATACGATTGTGCCTGTTTCTGCAGGGATTACGATGGCTCGTGCTGCTGGACTCATCCCGCAGGACGTGGTGGATGACCGCTATGGTATGACCGTCGATGAATGGCTGGTAGATAGACGGGTGATTCAAGGGATTGAGGATTATGGCGAGTACCGTTGTCCAGATGAAAACGGTGAGCCATGTCTCTTTGACGCCGACGATCTTGACAATGGTTTGGACGGTACAGGAGCCCCCTCCGACGATCCGTTACGACTGACCCGAGAGACTGATGTGGGTGTCTCAGCACTTCGATTGCCCTACACCAGTACGCGAGGCTCACACGGGTTTGGCTTTGCGAGTCCTTCTCAGCCAGCCGATCAAAACTCTTTGGCTCTCAATCAAATCGCCTACTATTTTATGTCGGGCGGACAAGAGGTCTCAGACGATATTTGCATGGCTGACTTTTCTTGTGATTGGCTTCCAGAACTGGATGTCAACACTGAAACAGAAGATACCAGCGATACAGGAGAAGAGTAATGTTGATCTATTCACTACTACTGTCCGCGATGGCAGAACCCGCAGCAGAAACCAAATCGGAAACGGTAGAGAGCACAGGCAACCTTCGTCTAGTGGCCACTCAAAGACCTGGATTCACAGTGGATTTCGAAGGGAGAGAGTTGGAGTCGGGCCTCGTGTTTGACTCTCGTCTTCGTACACAAGTCGATGTCAATCTATCCGGCTGGAAATTGGAAGTTGGGGGAGACCTCATCGATGGTCAGTTTGCTGGGTCGCCTTGGAATCTGGACGACACCACCCACAACTATCATCCTGAAGTGATCGGAGTCTTCAACGCATCCAATTTCAATATTCGGGCTGCACAGGTGAAACGAAAGTTTGGTTCCGTTGGTGTCCAGACGGGTATTACCACCTCGCACTGGGGGCTGGGAATCATTGCCAACGATGGGAACCACGAGCAACTCTTTTCCCGAGTCGACTATGGAGACCGAGTATTTCGAACGGCTGCCGTGACAAAACCGATGGACAAGTTGGTGGTGATGGTTGGTGGAGACTGGGTGCTCGAAGACGACATCGGTGGGTATACCGATGGGCATATGGCCTATCAAGGTCTGGCATCCGCTCAGTATATCGCCAGTAAAGACAATGCTGTTGGTTTTCTCAGCGTTTATCGTCACCAGACCAAGATGGATACGGACAAGTCTCTGGAAGGGATGATTTTGGATCTCTACGCCAAAGGTGTCCAGCCTATGGGTGGCGTAGATCTGTACGGTGCTGTGGAGGGGGTGTATCTTCACGGAGACCACGGGCAGATATCCAATCGAATGAACCCAGATGGCTTAGCCGTTCGGTCCTACGGCGCTGTAGCTCAACTGGAAGTTCGTCATCCGAGCGCACACATTGGACTCAACGCGGGGTTTGCATCTGGAGATGCCAACTCTTCTGATGATGTCTACTCTACCTTCTCTTTTGACAGAGACTACAATGCTGGTTCAATGATCTTTGACCTGCATCAGGCGGCAACGGAAGTCGCGACCTACAACCTCATTACCGACCCTGAACACGCTGGAAACCCTCCAGACGGCGTCGAGTTTGCGGTCACCGAAGGGGCTATTCGCCAAGCGATGTATTTGCAGCCGACTGTAACCTACAAAGGCTTTGCAGATTGGATGGATGTTGCGGTTGGTTCTGTGATGGCTTGGCAAACGGTACCTGTATCCTCTCCATTTATCTCCACCCGGAATGGTGGAGCTGCCGTAAACCAGCTGGGTGACCCTACTACTGGGTATCAGCTTGGTGTGGAACTCAACTGGGCAATGATGATCAATCACGAGTATGATTCTGGACTCAAAAATGGACTGTCTATAGAGGGTGCACACCTGTTGCCTTCTGAGAATCTAGGTGTGGATAGTGCACTTTCTATGATTCGTATTCAGTCGAACATTGGCTGGTAAATAGACTGTGTGTGGAAAAACCAAACCTCGCTATCGAAAGAGCACATCAACGGTGGATGTTGAAAAGTATCCATCGTCCATTGCTGTTCATCTCTCTACAG
>CAJWHX010000045.1 GCA_913040875.1 uncultured Pseudomonadota bacterium
GTTCCGGCCCACAAAAGACTCTCTAGAGCAATCTCCGCCAGCAAGTTTAGTTTTGTTGGAACCAGCAAGATCGGCGGAACCACCGATAAAGTTTGGAATTCCTGCTGCGATTGCCGTCAGAACTTTGTGACTGGAAGAACGGGTCGCAATGCTACCGCCCTCTTCAAACACCGGCCAATCAACGGCTGATGTATCTGGAGCCTCGTGGTATCCAAGCAACTTGGCACCCGATTCAGACGCTGCAACCTTTTGGTTCCAAGCCTCCCGCTCGGCACTCATCTCTGTGTGTCGTCGTCTAAAGTGTGCATAGGCATCGTCGTGTACAACAAACTTCTCATCTGGATTCATGCCAATAGCCGTTTTGACAGCTCGGATTTCCTCTTCACCCAGTGGAGACCCATGTGCGGATGAAGTATCTGCTTTATTGGGAGAATCCTTGGCAATGATGGTTTTACAGGCGATCATCGTTGGCTGATCGGCATTGTCTTTACCGGCTTGAATTGCTGCACGGATCGCATCTTTATCGTGTCCGTCAATACGCATGGTCTGCCAACCATAGGCTTCAAACCGAGCACAGACATCTTCACCAAAAGCCAGATCGGTTCTTCCATCGATCGTGATGTTGTTGTCATCATACAGGACAATCATTTTACCCAGCTTCAAGTGTCCGGCAAGAGACGCAGCCTCTGCACTCACCCCTTCCATTAAGCATCCATCACCGCACATGACATACGTGTAATGGTCGACCAAATCCGTCGAAACATTCTCACGCAGCCAACGTTCTGCCATCGCCATACCAACACCGTTTGCGAAGCCTTGACCCAGTGGACCTGTGGTTGTCTCAATCCCGTCAGCATATCCATACTCTGGATGGCCTGCCGTCACTGCACCCCACTGACGAAACTGCTTAATGTCTTCAAGTGAAATTGATTGCCCACTCAAATGAAGCGCCGCATAGAGAAGCATCGATCCATGACCATTGGACAGTACAACCCGGTCTCTATCCATCCAGTGTGCATCATTGGGATCGTACTTCACGAAGTCTGACCACAATACGGTCGCTATCTCCGCCATTCCCATTACCATTCCAGGGTGTCCGGAGTTTGCCTGCTGTACGGCATCCATACCCAAACATTTGATCGTGTTCACTGCGCGTTGTTCTGGTGTCATAGTCGCTCCTTAAAGTTCGATGAAATGGTATAACGCATCCACTCAAATCTTCATGTCAAAAATCACATTCCGTGTTAAAAGGGAAAGGAAAAATGTTGAACCCTTCGAAGGAGACAGACACATGGGTAAGTCAATCACCAAACGTTCTGAAGATTATTCAAAATGGTACCAAGAAGTCATCGCCAATAGCGAGCTCATCGATTCTTCTCCAGTCCGAGGTTGTATGGTTCTTCGTCCAAACGGGTTCGCCATCTGGGAAAACATCAAAGCCGATTTGGATCGCCGTTTCAAAGAAACCAATCACGTCAACGCTTATTTCCCTCTTCTCATTCCGCAGTCTTTTCTCAGTAAAGAGGCTGAACACGTAGAGGGATTTGCCAAAGAGTGTGCCCTTGTCACACATCACCGTCTCAGAACAGTCATTGGTGAAGATGGCAAACCAAAAGTAGAGCCTGACCCAGCGGCAAAACTCGATGAGCCCCTCGTAATCCGTCCCACCTCTGAGACCATTATCTGGCACATGTACGGACGATGGATCAATTCTCACCGAGACTTGCCCGTACTGATCAACCAATGGGCAAACGTCATGCGCTGGGAAATGCGTACCCGCCCATTTTTACGTACCGCAGAATTTCTCTGGCAAGAAGGTCACACCGCACACGCCACTCGCGTAGAAGCAGAAGAGGAGGCGCTCAGAATGCTCCAAGTCTACAAAGACTTCTGTTATGAGACGCTTGCTGTTCCAGTTGTGACCGGTGTTAAAACAGCCAACGAACGTTTCGCGGGTGCTGAAGACACGTACACCATCGAAGCGATGATGCAAAATGGCTGGGCCCTACAGTCTGGAACCAGTCACTTCTTGGGTCAAAACTTTGCCAAAGCCTTTGATGTGACCTATCAAGATCAAAACAACGAGCAAGTACATGTATGGGCAACCAGCTGGGGCGTCTCTACGCGGCTTATTGGTGCGCTAATTATGACGCACTCTGACGATACTGGACTCGTCTGCCCACCCAAAGTCGCACCGATTCAAGTCGTCCTCACACCGATTTGGAGAAATGAAGAGCAAAAGTCTGTCGTCCTTGATTTCACCGATAAGGTCCACGCACTGCTGCGCAGAGAATTCCGTGTCAAAGTCGACGATCGCGAAGGTGTCAAGCCCGGTGCCAAGTACTATGAGTGGGAGCGTAAAGGGGTACCCTTACGACTCGAGATTGGTGCGAGAGATGTCGCAAAGAACAGTGTATTTAGTGCACGCAGAACAGGCGGCAAGAAGGCTGGCATCGTAGTGGATGACAATTTTGTAGACAGCGTCCGAGATGCACTCAATGAAATCCAACAGGTCCTATTGGACAAAGCGATAGAGCTTAGAGATTCCAAGACACAAACCATCCGTAGCTACCAAGAATTGCTGGACGGTATCAAAGACGGTGGCTTCTTTATCACGCCATGGAAAGATGATTCAGTCAATGAAGACAAGATCAAATCAGACTGCCGAGCGACCATTCGTTGTTATCCAACGGAACAAGCCTCTCTCGAAGGAGAACTCTGCTTCTATTCTGGTGAGCCTGCGACTCATTGGGCCCTCTTTGCGAGAGCCTACTGATCTGGAATCAGTCTACACCCTGTAGGACTTGACTGAAGGGGAAGGATTGCTGCGGCGGTCCTTTTTTGTACGTACAATGAAGGCTAGCTTATCGACGCTGATTGCCCTTCTTGCCTTTTTTCCCTTTGTTCTTCTTCCCTTTTTTCCCTTTTCCTGGATTCTGCATCGCCTTACGGAAATCACCGCGGTATACGGTTCCTTGTATCCCAATCGTCGGATAGTAAAGAGACCCTTTGAGCTCATCGTCTCCACTCAACAAACCATTGTTTTCATAGACGGTATCATTCACTGTCAGACGCTCTCTTCCAGTCGTTCCAAACGTCGCATAAACAGACAGTTCATAGGCCTTTGTGCGATCAAAATAAAGTGCGCCCACCTGACCCTTGGCGTATAATTGTGTCGCTGTAATTGTTGCATTGTTGGCGTTGGCAAAACGGATGTTGGACGTTCCACCACCCAGTCCGTAATATCCCCAAACGTTTCTCTCGCGAACGACAATTTGATCCACTTCCAAGTTCAGTCCAAACGCTCTATAATTGCTCTCGTTGAACCCCATATGATAATACGGGTTGACCGACGCCCGGTGTTTTCGCGAAGTAAACATGGTGCCTTTTACTCCCAATCCTACATCTTGGCCCACCTGTTGGAAATTTGGTGTCCCACCGGATTTAATCTTCGGGAAAGACTGTGGATACTCCAAAGGAATTAAAATGCTCTGTGCTGAAACACCCCAACCGCCCATAAATGGTTGTACTGTATTCCCCTTTTTCTTTCCCTGTGCATTCGCCAGACCAAGCATTGCCATCCATAACCACATATTGCCTCCGTGTTGTCTCAGAATTAAATCGACATGAACAGTGTAACACAGTCACTGCTTCATGAAATTTATGGTCACAGTATCAATTCTTTTCTCTTGCAATCTTTCTCTTTAGTCTCGGGGAGATTTCCATATGGATATCCGTCTCTGGTTTCACAAAAAACACTTCTCCGCCAAAATTGTACTCACCGAGCGGAAGCAAGCCTCGGAATTCTCCTTTGCTTTCAAGCGTTTCTTGGGCAAATATGACCGATTGACGCTGAATGGGGTCCATTGTCATTTGGAGCTGTTCTAAGGTTCGCGCACTTTTGTTTCTGGCGATCAACGTTACTTGACCATAATCATTGTTGAGTTGTGTATACCATTTTCTGGTGCTCTTTTTTTCCTTCAACACCAGCGCTTGAGCCACTCGCTCTTTGGCCTCATGAATATTGCCCAACCCTTGAGATGCCTGGGCAGCCATGAGCAGCTCATTGACACCAATATCCAAATCAAGTTCCTCCATCTCAGCGAATCGTTTGTTTACACCAGTCCAAGATTGGGTCTTGCTAAATTTTGTCATTTCAGAAAGCAAACGCTCATACTCAGCTTCTTCAGCCGATTTGGCAGCCGCTAGACCACTAGCAAACATGCCCCATCCTATCCAACAACAAAATATGACCCAGTGTTTCATTCACTTTTCCCATCACGGATTGTATTCATAGATGTATCGCATCAGTTCAAGACTTCAACTAGGATTGATGACTTGCTTCACAGATGACACCATTTATCAATACTACGTGATGCCATACCAGTTTATTCAAATAGATAACAAACATATCAATTTGCCACACGATGGTGGACTCAATATAAGATTTGGATCACCCAAATATTTGCTAAACGTATGTCAGAATTTGAACAAATCTTTCGAACCGCCGAACACCACGGACTGTACTTTGGAGTGTCACTTCCAAAAGGCGGTGACATACCGTCAACTGCGTGGAGTCACCTACATCCATTGGAACAGAAGATCGCTAGAACTTTACAAGGCAAACGAAAGATCTCATTTGTGGGAGGTCGGATCGCAGCCCGATTGGGATTGAAGACCATTCAGCAGGATAGCCTAGGGGCGATCAGAGACTCTATGGGAGCTCCAGTTATTGCAAATCCACATTCAACCCTTACGATTTCCATCACGCACAAATCTGACCAGGCCATCGCCCTGCTCAATCGCCAACGACATGTCACCGTTGGAATTGATTTGGAGCACTTAACGCCATCCAGACCCAATATTGAAAGCAAAGTATTGACATCTGAGGAGCGTGCTCATCTCCATACACTTCCGATCGAACGGCAATGGTGCTATTTACTGATGACCTTTTCATTTAAGGAATCCATTTACAAAGCACTGGCCCCAAAATGGAAGCGATACATCGGCTTTGAAGAAGCCATCGTGTATCCACAAACAGACATGACAGCAAAAGTATCACTTAAACCAGCCAAAGGTGATATACTTCCAGTGGAAATCAATGCGCGTTATATGTGGTATGAAGACTCTATCATTACTTCTGTGACGGCACGGTGGCGGTGACCATTTCCAAATCTTCTCAACACTCCCAATCGCAGATTGAACATCTTCTCGGCAACATTGAGGTCTGAAATCCATGGAACACATTCCAGAGCAACAAATTGATTCGATTGTCAAGTTATTCGTCACTTGGAACAACCACGCCAATGAGCAAGTCGGACGTCGAATGGTCCATCGTTTCGACAAATGGTTTGAGTGTTTGTCGACCATTCACTTGGGAGAAAACAAAGTAAAAGGCCAAGTTCACCTCAAGGTGTGCGAGGCCTTTGGTTCAGCGCTGAAAACCATTCAAAAGCCAAAAGAACTTGTCCCATGTGCATACCAATTGTTCCAAACAGAACTGGACCCGTTCAAAGAAACTGAAAAAAGTTTTGAATTGGATATGGAACCAGGTGACATGGTCCAACAGGTTTGGTCATCCCTGTCGCAAACACACCAAAACTTACTCCTTCAGGTATATGCCAATGGAAATTCTGTTTCTCAAGTGGAACTGCTTCCGTTGCTCGAGGCCCGCTATGCGCTCAAAGAGAGCCTGTTTAATAAATTTGTCAAAGGCAATATGGATGGTGTAGATTGGGTACTGAGCCCAAGTTCACCAGATCGTGATCTCATTCCGATGCCGTTGTTTGAGAGCGGGAACATCCAAAGCCCTATTGAACGTCAGTATTTTGAATGTTGGCTCATCAACGCACCAGTGATTTGCATGGACATTCAAGAATTTGCTCCTTTTTCTCACGCACTTAAGTCTGGTTGCATCGTCAGTGAAGTGAAGATGACCTCTGAACCATCGACAACGCAAGCTTCTCCATCATCAAGCGACGCCTTCGGAACTGGAAAACTGCCTGAAACGCAAACCCCCATTCCCGAACATGTTAAGCCGCCAGAGCACGACAACATCAATTCTATTTTGAAGCCAATCGTTCTCTTGTTATTAACCGCCGTTGTTCTCGTTGGTATATTCATTTTGTTAAAAGGTGGAGCCAGCTAGACGCTCTTCCCATTGTTTGGCTAGATCTTTGTGTACTGGGTGAATAACTGAGTGAATATCCTAGGTCTTGCCAACTAAGCCGTCAATAAACGCAATAGAACTCCAGACAAAAAGCTCCATACAAACAACGCCCAAAGACTTAGGTATCCCAATCGTCTCCCAATGGTGTTGATACGGTCTCGTTCAGAATTCGAAAGAGATCCAAACTGCCACTCTGCTTGTAAACCCACAAATTTAGCCAGCCAGCCTTGCATCAGCGATGGTTTGCCAATCAGCACAAAAACAAGCAACGCGAACAACAGATTGCTACTGACAATGACAATTAATATGGTCGCCATGAACTCACATCGTCTAAGGGCTACTTCATCAGTGGACATTGGAGTCAGCCATGATGAACGGATGAGCAAAAGCCCAACCTCACCATCCAGCATACCAAACTCTCTCTATGAAGGCAAACTCATCGACTGTGTTGAGACCTCACGTTTCAGTTGACAGTACATCAATCCTCAGGATTGAGTGGCAATCGTAAATCCTCGGGTTCAAAATCTAGACCACCAGAATCTTGCTCTGAGGGCAATACATCGATCGGTGACGGAACCAACCGAACATCTGTCAGATCAGATGGGGTCGTGGGTTTCAAAACGGTCAACGGTTCTTTCCACTGGGGTACTTCTTCTGCATCAACTGGAGCAAAAGCTCGGATGTGGCTTGGTTCTTGCCCCCACAGAACATTGGGGTTGTAAATCCACGTTTCTGCAGTTCCTTCCTCTAGAGCGTACCCTGTTATTCGGTCGACCTCAACAGAATGGAATCCAAATTCTTCTGGAGCAGTGAAATCCATATCTTCTTTCGGATACCCAATAAACTCCGATTTACCAATTCCTCGAACTGTCTCCATCCATACTGGCAAGGCTCCGGAAGCACCAGACAGTGTCGTGCGTCCAAATCGCATCGGGGTGTTGTCATCAAACCCAACATATGTTGCTACAGTGACCCCCTCCATCAATTCCCAAGTTCCAGATTCTGCTTTGGGTACCATACCGACAAACGCAGCATTTCGGTATCCATTGGTCGTACCAGTTTTTCCGACAACAGGAATAGAGACACCTTCATCTGTTTTTAGTTTCCGGGCTCTACGGCCAGTACCATGTTCCACGACATTGTGTAGAATATTGGACAACAGCATACCGGATACGAAATTGGACACCTGCTGCGTCTGTGGTTTTGCTTCAAAGAGCACCTCACCAGTCGGACCTTCAATTCTTTCGATCAACACATTGCCTTTATCAGAATCATCTTCAACCTTTGTACGCTGACCGGTCAGAAGACCATTGTACAACATTGCCGCATCAAGCAAAGTCAATTCCACAGCCCCCAGTGGCATCGTCAATGTCAGTGGAAGTGTTCCTTCTACACCCAGATTGTTTAGCAGGTAGTTGCAATAGCGCATATTGAGAATGAGTTGGAAATCCGGATGGTGTTGGATAAAGTCCATCGAATACGGCGACACGTCGGAGAGTAAGAGCTGTTGTCGCTTCATTTCTTGTTCAATTTTTTCCCACCAGAGATGAGAAAATGCACCTTGTATCCACAGCTCTGGTTCCATTCCCGTTTGTGCCCAGATCAACCAATCTGATTGTGTCAACGGTTGTGCTACCTCTGTCAACGCACTGGGGATCTCACCGCAGCCAATCCGACTTCCACCAGACACCCGCCAATATTGCGTTTTGTCTACACTGTGATCGGGATCTAAAATCAACTGCTCAACCTCACTCTCAAAATCCGACACACATGCATCAACCACCGGTTTGAGGGTCTGATAATTTTGAGCGGTTAGCCACTTATTCTCGGGATCTTTGAGTTTCTCAAGTTCACGCTCTGCACCGCGTCCAAATAACAGAGATTGAAAGCGAACCACATCTTCAGGCGTCCACGAAGATTGTTCTTCCATAAAAGAAGAATTGATAACTTCTCTTTTGGCAGCCAAAAAACTCACCTCATTCAGGTTTGCACGGGTAGAGATCACCCCCAAATCATCGCGAATGCGTTTGATATACGCCTTTTCGTCCTCATCTTCCTGCATTGACAAGCCAACCTTTTCAATAAGGCTTTGATAATCGACGATGTTTAATTTATCGGTCAAATGGAAGAGTAGCCATACAGACGATCTGTTTTCCGAATGTACACCTGTCCAGCTGAGCGTCGGAAATTCTGCGGCATTCTTATGCCCAGATCTTGGATAATACCAAACCCGTTCAAAAGGGAATGGATTCCCTCGGTTGTCCAATATATCCAGCGGAGACCAACCCAGTTGAAGAGCCGCGGTGTAAATCAAGGGTTTCCAGGTACTTCCGAACTGACGCTTGGCATTGGAGGCTCTGTTGAAATCCATATTTTTAGAGCCACCAACCATCGCCAGAATCTCACCTTTGTGGAGTGCAAGAACCCCGCCTTGTAATTCGACCGTCAATTCAATGTCGCAAGTTTCTTGACCATCCTCTATTGAACGTACGGAGAGCCACAACACATCTCCATCCGATATTTCAGACAACAGAGCCGTTTGCGTCCGCCCCCATTTAGTACCCTTGGCCTTTTTCAAGACCTTAGAAATGCGCTGCAATCCTTTTGAATCGACTATGCATTCGCCATTACCGTCTTTCACTGTCAATGTCGAACCCGTTTCTTCAACGACCTTTGCAAAGAAGAGGTCACCTGGACCTCTGTCTCGTCTCTTTTCCAAAATGATGCGTCGGCCATCGTGAATCAAATCTGAACGCTCTACGCCTTCTAGAACACTCCCAACTTCTGTAAGGTGATGCACCAGACCATATTGCGCGTGACGCTGAATATCCTGATCAATAGTGGTGACAATCTTCAACCCAGCGGTCGCGGGATTGTCAATGTGATATTCTTGCAGTAGAGAACTAAATGGCTCTTCCAGCAACCGTTTTTTGATTTCGTCTACCGTAGCGTTTGGACTGTATTGAAAGACACCACGTTTGAATGGGAGCGGCTGCTCAACCATCGTATCGTGTAGCTCTTGTGAGATGTGCCCTTCAATGAGCATTCTTCCCAACACATAGGCCACTCGTTTTTGCGCGCGTTCGATATTGAGCGCCCGATATTCCTCGACCGTCATGCCCTTTCTGTAAGAACGACTCACAAAGGGGTCAAAAAGTCCAGGTCCTTGAAGCATCCCTGCAATGAACGCACATTCTATCAAGGTCAAGTCTTTGGCCTGCTTATCAAAGTAATGCCGCGCCGCCACACCAATCCCCCGACCATTACCATTGACGTGAAACTGATTGGCGTAGAATTCTAGAATATCTTCTTTGGAAAAATGGTGCTCCAGTCGAAGTGCGTTCAAAGCCTCTTCCGCCTTTGAATTGAGTGATCGGTCTGGACGATTGAATACATTCTTGGCGGTTTGCTGAGTCAATGTGGAACCGCCAGACACAATCCTGCCCGCCTTAATATTCGACAGCATCGCCCGGGTTATCCCGATGGGGTCAAGACCGAAATGACTGAAGTACCGTTTGTCTTCTGAAGCGGTGATAGCTTGGACCCAATACTCGGGGATCTCATTGTACGGAATGTAAATTCGATGGTGATCGCTATAAAATGCATGCATCTGTGTCTGTCCATCTCTGTAATATACAGCAGACTCTTTTGACAGTGCACGAAGAATATAGCTTTTGTCGATGTGCTCACCAGGATTGAGTACAACATGCTGACGATACGCATAGGCAGCCCAACCACCAAGTACAATTGATGCTGTCAATGTAAACCAGAGCAGTCGTTTGATCCAAATACGCATAGTGTTCCTCTATCAATATCTATGTCATTTACAACGAACCAGCGCCAAGACAGGGACATTTTTCTTACTCAATCGTATGGAGTCAACCTGTGTGATCTTGTACGTACGATGCCAAAATCAATCTGCACACTCCACACAGCGCAGACTTTCAGGACGAATCAGCAGACGACCCACTGGAATATCTTCTCCACAATAGTGACACTCCCCAAAGTCTTCGTCGTCCACTTTACTGAGGAGCAGTTCAAGCAACCTCAACTGCTTTGCAGCTCGATCTCCTTGGGCTTGTGCGATCGCATGATGCTGAACGGCATCCATCCTAGCCAATCGACCCACCCGAGTTTGATCCAACTCAATCTGCTCTTGAGCATTCGCGTCGGATTCAACAACAAGTCTCAACTCAGAAATCTTTGCGGCAATGACACCTTTTACATGTGCCTTCTCCGCAGCGTTCATGGATGCTTGGCGTTGTATCGCTGTACGACGGTAGTGGTGATATCGGTCACGGAACTAGAACGGTAAATCATACCACTCTCAGTCGCTTCTAAAATGAGGTCGTACTTTTGTTCTGCGCCAACTTCTTCAGCGATATCGCGCATCTTTTCAATCAGTCCTTCCATCTTTTGGGTGTAGATTTGCTGGAACTCCATCTCTGCATTGTAAGCAGCCTCTTGTGCCTGTGTTTGCAGTTGGTACAGTTCTTGTTCCTTTTCCATCCGCGCTTGATCTGAGAGCAATGCTTGTTGTTGCTGATACTGCTGCATCTGTTGCTGAAGTTGCATCTGAAGTTGCTGGACTTCACCTTGCTTTTGAGTCATCAAGGTATTCAATTCTGCTTCTGTTCGCTTGCCTTCTTCAACCTGAGTCAGTGCCTTTTGAAAGTCTACTGTGGCGATACCGGCAGCCCAAGCAGGAAGAGACATCATCATTCCAAGCAAGAATCCAAAGAGTTGTAATTGTTTCATGGTTCTACCTTTTGTGTAGGGTGTTTTGGCTTTTGTAATATCGCATTTGGGACGGATTGTCGACAGCACTTAGAACCCATGACCTCAGTCAATTCTTCCAACATCCCTCGAGTTTATATTCCTACACCTTAAAATCGACGTATCACGCCTAGGCGATGTTATTGTTCCCAGAGATTGATGGACACAGAATACAATCCTTCTGGCCATTCATCGTAAAAATCGTAGATCTTTTGAGAATCTAGAAGCGATATGGAGATGTCTCCAAATGCTCCTGTACCGCCAAAACCCCCTGCAAGGTCAGCCAAGTCGATGGAGGCAGCACCACCGAGTAAACCAATCAAACTAGACAACGAACGACCGAAACCTTCGACTACAGCGTCCTCATCGTATCCACTGGCACCATAATACAATATGGCACCTTCCCCGATTTCAAAGTCAAATCCAATCTTGGTACCGTCAGACACTTTGAGACCAACTTCTCCGACCACATTCATGACCAACCAGTCTGAACAGCCAGCCCCTGTATCGACTCCTATATTGACATCCATATCAGCAAGATACAACTTCGCCATCGGATCCAATCCTTCTTTCATTCTGAGCAACGCTAGATCACCAGGAGAGAGAGACAAACACCATCCAGTTGCATTGCTCGGGATTTGATCGCCACCGTCTAGGGTACCCACCACATTTCCAATGATATTTCCAGCAAATCCACTCAAATCGAGGTCTTGGTTGAGGAGTGGCAACACCTGTCCGAGAACCAGTTCATCCAATACAGCCTCATGCAACACAATCGCCAGCTGTGCATCTGGGTGGGCATCTTCGATCATTGGGATGGGTACATACGACCCATCGGTTGCCAGTGTTTCTCCAACAGACAACGACATCTCAAGCGCGATGCCATCCCTATCCCCATAAAGTTCATCCAATCCAACAGCCAACGTAGACCCCATCAAATCGGTTTCAAACGCCAGCGGTCCTCCCAACTCGAGTGTTCCAATCTGCGTCAAAAGCTGCTCCAATAAGTTTTCTGCTATTGGCTCTAGAATCCACTGCGAACCATTTTGCAATATCCACTCCAATACAGCCGCATTGTTCCCATTGAAGATAAACTCTGGATTCTGCATCGTTAAGTCTGCATCGTACAAAGACAACGTCAAAGAACCATCGGATTCTAAGATCGGATCTGCCGTTGCCCCGATGCCAATCTGCTCGATTTGAATGATCATGGGTATGCTACCAGCACCAATGGTAGGGTCATTGTACCAAAACTCGTACTCCAACCCAACATTGTTCAACATGAAATCCACTCCGATTCCTGCTCTCACAGGACTCAGTGCAACTTCAGTAGGGTCTTGAAGTATCCCGACTGGTGTCAGTCCCCATGTACCATTGTCAATCGTGGGAAGCTGACTGCCGATGCCGTCTAACCATCCTGTTGAGTCAATCTGCGCGCCCAAGAACTTCCCGAGTGCATCCATACCATTGGGCAACAGGCGTCCCGCCAACCCTCCCGGCCAAGTATCTACAGGGTCATTTCCTGCAAACACTGGTATTCGCTCTCTTAGTTCGCCTTCAGGAACAGTGACGTCGACAACTGCATAATCCTTTTGAAAAGCAATGGCGGAGGTAAAGGTTCCATCTTCATTGACAGCGACAGGGCTACCCTGAAGATAGACTTCAGCAGTGTACGGCTCAACGAGACCATTGACTGGAACAGGACCATCTTGATAAAAACCGCCATACACAGGTTCATTCACCGTAAGACTGTACTCTATTTTCGCGCTTTCCCCACCCACCAGTTCATCTTCAAACTTGGCTTGTCCTGCTTTACAAGCGAGACTGGTACTCATTAATAACAACAGCGTTTTTTTCATTTTGGCTCCATTTACATTGTCTGAGACCTGAATCTCTTTGAAACAATGCTGTCTTCTCTAGACTCAGTGTAACATGAACAATGGTCATCTCTGTTGTAGTCTATATATTTGTCTAGACTGGACTTCAGTTGAAAAGATTTGGTCAAGAATGAACGGATTTGTTAACAAATAGTGCAGTACACACGTGGAGACATTTCCAATGCCATACATCGAATGCATCAATACGAAAGATGACTCTCGCAAATATTTCGCCATTACTAAGCCGATCATCAGCATCGGGAGCAAGTCTGGGAATGACATTTTACTGATCAAAGGGGATGTCGGAACACACCACGCACGCATTGTGAAACGCGGCGGAGCCTTTACCATACAACTCCTCGATATGAAACGACCATTTTTCGTCAACGGTCGAAACTTTCGCTCGTGCCCATTAAAATACGATGACAAAATCGACTTGTCCTTTTATACACTTTATCTCCGTGAAGGGGCTATCCCAAACGATGACTCAGAGCGACAAAAGGACCTCAAAACACTCCAAGAATTGGTGGCTTTCTCCTCTGCCTTGATGGAACAAACAGATCCCAAGGCACTCTTTGAACAGCTGCTTGAAGCCATTGTTGGATTGACCCAAGCTGAAAAGGGATTTTTGATTGTGCTTCAAAATGGGGACTACACAATTGCGGCAACACACAACATTACCTCTACAGATTCTAGTCAACTTGGACTATCGGATACCATCATCCAAAAAGTGGTCGCGACCAAAGAACCTCTCGTTATCAACAATGCTCTGTCAAATGCAAA
>CAJWHX010000046.1 GCA_913040875.1 uncultured Pseudomonadota bacterium
AATAAATATTCCAAAGAGACATAGATCCTTCTTTCGTTACACCGCCTTTCTTGGTTGGATCAAAGGTGAGCTTATCTACAATGATACTGTTTTTGTTTTTAAAGAACTCTTTAGCCCCGCCCTCATGCCCGAGGATCGGGGTCATTTTTCTTTTGTATCCTGTTTCACTTAAGAAGTATTTATGCTCTACATGCATAAACCTTTCCATTGTGTTTATATAAATAAACTCAGCTGGTTCTTCTTCTGGTACTCCAAATAGTTTTGCATTATCAAGTTTCTCCATCCATACAGCAACTTCATTTGTGTTTGTTATATTCGAATCTTCATCATTACAGTCTATGATAGAGGATATTCCATCACAATCTGCATCATATGGTTGATAACCCAAGGTAAGATCAGTATCATCACAATCACTCGCTGTGATGACACCATCACAATCTGCATCCGTTGCAACCGTTGTCGAGTTTGGATCGGTATCATCACAATCATCAGCTTCCAACACACCATCACAGTCTTGATCATCGTCAATAGAGAGTAGCAACGGGTCTGTATCATCACAATCAGAGTCATCTAATAGATAGCCTTGGGGTTGTGCACACGCACCAATCGTATCTACCGAAGATCCATACCCGTCGTCGTCCCCATCATAGAACCACACCTGTTCTTGTTGCAGTGCAGAATCAGAGTCATCACAATCCTCACCACCAGAGATCGATGCGCCCTGCCACTGAGAAGGATCCACTACACATTCAACGTATCCATCTCCATCATTATCAATTTCGTCAGTAGGAACGAGTCCATCACAGTCATTGTCCAATCCGTCACAGGATTCAGAAGAGTTTGGTGCCATCAATGCGTTGCTGTTGTCACAATCCTCACCACCGGAAATTAAGCCCGTACCATCCCAACCACCGGAATCCAGTACACATTCAATGTACCCATCCGCATCACCATCTTGTTCTGCAGCGGACAAACCCCCTCCACAGCTATTCACCTGTCCATCACAAAGTTCTGGCGCGTTTGGGAATACCGTATCATCAGAATCAACACAGTCTGTATTGTCTGCAATGTAATTTAGAGGGGCACCACAAGCATCGATTGGAAAGGCTGCATTCCCAAAACCATCCCCGTCAAAATCCAAATACCACTCTTGCAGTTCATAATGATTTGGATCGGTATCATCGCAATCGTCACCATCTATGATGACCGCTCCTTGCCATCCAGGTCCTTCACTCGGTGAACACTCCACGTATCCATCTGCATCATCGTCTACTTCATTCGATGGAAGACTACCATCGCAATCATTGTCCAATCCATCGCAGACTTCTTGAGCATTGGGATTGACGTGAGATACCGTGTCATCACAGTCACTCGAATCAGACACATATCCTGTTGGAGCAAAACACTCTATCCAAGTTGCTGTCGCATCCCCAAAACCATCGTTGTCATTATCGGCATACCAAGTTTGTACATTGTCTGCTGTGTCCTCATCCACAGTTCCATCACAGTTATTGTCGATATAATCACACGTTTCAAGAGCATTGGGATTGACGGAAGAATCCCTGTCATCACAATCTTCGGCGTTGGAAACATAGTTTTCTTCCGGCAGACAGGTCTCCACTGAAACTTCTGAATCCCCAAAATTATCGTTGTCGAAATCCAAGTACCAAATCTCCGTCAAATCCTCGTCAATCACCTCGTCGCAATCGTTGTCCAACGCATCACACTGCTCTGGGGCATCAGGATATACAGCATCATTTTGATCATCGCAGTCCAAGTCATTGTCGGCATATCCTTCAGGTACCTCACACGCCTCAACTGAATAGGATGTCTCGCCAAACCCATCACCATCACCATCGGCGAAGAACACCTGCAGTACACCCTCATCGATGTCACCGTTGCAATTGTTGTCAACACCATCACAATATTCCTCTACATTCGGATTGATATCTGCATTCGTATCGTCGCAATCCATGTCACTGGTAAACCCATCGCCATCACCATCGGTCTCCACTATCAGACCATCATTGGTTTCAGGATCTTTCGATTCCGTATTGCGGCATCCAAGCAACGATACCAACAATCCTAAATATAAAAAATGCGACACGATCCCCCCTGTAAGTAAGCATACACACATCATAACAAAATCCCCTTAAACCACACTTGAGATTGTTGAGTAGATTGTTGCGAATACGCGGTGCTTGAATTAAACTCCACACATGATTTGGTTGACAATATCGATTGTTGCACTGGGTTTGGGTATTCTAAGTAGCACTTTTTTAGAGAGATACGATTCATGGAAATCCAGACTGCATGGATTTGTAATCGGATTCATTGGTTTGCTGCTATTTGCAGAAATCCTACCCCACTCCTATACCCATATCGCTTGGATGTGCGGCGTATGGTTCGGCATCGGATTTTTACTGATAGCCGGAATTGACTATATGTCCAACCATCACAGTTCATGGATATCCATTGGACTACTTTCCTTGGTATTTGGACTGCACGCTTTGGTAGATGGTGTAGCTATTGGCACTCAAGCGGATGGTACACTTTTGGCAATCGCCATCGTAGCACATCGTTTACCAGAAGGACTGGCTCTCGCAGGTAAGGCAACTACCAATGTCAGCAAATGGATCCTTTTTATCGTCATGGCATTGGCTTCTATCGCTGGTTATTTCTCTGTCCATGAACTCCCTCTCATATCTCTTTCTACCTTGCAAGCTTTGGCAGGTGGTGGATTGGCGCACGTTTTATTGCATGCTCATGTAGAACAGAGGGCACACACAGCCGAAGAATGCTTGTCCGAGGTCTTAAAAACTTGGAGGGTTAGTGGTTTTTTTATAGCCATTCTGTGCTATCTTCTGATTTATTTCATCCATTCAAATACAGTGCTTTCGTCTCATGAACATCACCATGATCATGGTTTAGATACCAACATCTATCTGGTGATATCGGTTGGGATTGCCCTCTTTGGATTGATTTGGTGGGAAAGAGAACATTCCCACATTTGATGCGTCCATGGTATACAAACATGGAATACAATTAGGAGTCTACATGAAATGGAAACCAGAACTGATCGCAGGATGCATTATTGGCATAAGCATTGCCGGTTTTTTGGTCATCAGTTGGTTCCTCGGCCATCGAACCTTCGATCCTACATTCGAGCAATTTCTGGTCATTATCAGACATGGTTTTGAAGGGGCTTTGGTTGGAGGGATCTGTGACTTCATTGCGGTCAAAAGCGTCTACACAGCTGCACGAGACCATTTCCCTTCCTTGAGAGACAACACCACTCGCATTGTGATTCAAGACATGGTGCAAGTCAAAGAGCAAATAGAACAGCGTTCAGATTTGCGAGAGTTACTAACCAAACCTGAATACCAAGAGCAATTTGTAGCAGCCGTACAACAATTTGCCCCTTCAAAAGAAGGGATTGAAACCGTTGTACACAACATTTGGAATACACAAATACGCCCACATCTCTCACAATGGATGATCGATTACAAATTTGAAGGAACCGCCAAACAATTCACCACCAGACATGAAATTAATACGGAGTTGTTACGACGGGGCGCTGTTGAACTGTTGAAAGATGTCGCCAATCAAGAAGAGGACAACGTACAGCTTGTACTGAGGGTTCGAAAACTGGCTTCCGACATCACTCTGCACGACATTGGTGTACCGTCGGAACCGACTGCTGTACGGCACTTGTTGGAAAAACTCTATCAGCAGTGGAGTTCATTGGATCCAGATGCCAACTTGGAAGACAAGCCCTTCTGGGCAAAAGCCGGGCACACTCTTCTCACACAAAGTATTGTAGCATTCTCCCCTGCGATCGCTCAAAAGGTGCAAACAACAACCTTGGACGATGCCTTTAAACCTCTTCTTACGGAAGAAACCTTGAAAGACACGCTACTTTCACTGGCTGAGAAAATTGAGAACCCCAGTCAGCTTGAAGCCTTAGACAGGAAAGATGACCTTCTCGCAGATATCGTGTCTTATTGGCTTGTATTTGTTCGCTCTTGGGAAGATTTAGACACCACGCTCAGAACAGATATCGTCGATGAACTGATTCGCATTGTAGAGACTCCAGCGCTTGCAATGGTTGTCAATCAAGTCTGGACACTTCGAATGCAGCTACTAGAACCCACACAGATCTTAGAACAAGATGGTACCAAAGCAGTACTCACAACGCTGAGTGAGACATTGAAATCTCAAGCCAGCAACATCGAGCAACAATCGATCAAAGCGCTTCAAGAACAATTTGATGAAATGGGGCAAGACAATTTTGTCGAGATGATCCGTCGAAACACCCAGACTCGACTCGACTGGATCAAAGTGAATGGATCTGGATGGGGGTTTGTACTGGGGGCTGTTGTGGGCAGTGTGGGATTGCTGTTGGGGCACTAAATTTGGCAGACATTTTGGGGACTATTCAATAATCATACGTCCACATGTTACACTGTAGAGTATACACAACACGGAGACCAACATGTTTTCACTGATTACCCTAATCACGATTGCATCCGCTGCGCCTGACATTACCCACAAATGTGCAACTTTGGATCAATTGCGATTGTCTCCCGTGACTGTGACCGATGCAGATATCCCTGTTCGTCCACCCAATTCCAATAAAGGACAGCGAGACAGCGTTTGTGGGAACTGCAATACATTGTCCAGCGACAATTTCATCGTTCGCTGGGGCAATGGGATCTCTCAATCTCAAGCACAAAACATCCTAGATTCTTTTGAATACGCATGGGATATTGAAATTGATCAATTGGGCTATGAAATGCCCTCCTCTGCAGATACGTACCTATTTAATGTATACGTTGGAGATAGCGGTGGTGGAGCGCCTCAAGGGTATGGAGCCGCAGGATACTTCACAGGAGACAATCAAGGCTATCCGATGATCGTGATCGCCAAACAAACCGTAATGGATGAAGGGTATTTGGATTTCACCGTCGCCCACGAGTTTTTTCATGCCTTACAGGGTCGAACCAACCGATACGACTATGATGAATACGGCCCCGGAGCATGGTACTGGGAAGCCACAGCGAACTGGGTAGAGTCAGAGGTGTACCCTGGTCAATCTGGAAACGCTGGATTTCTGATTGGATACACATTCTTTCCACACTATCCAGTAAACTTCTTCGACTATCCAGATCAAGGTACCTTGCAAGAGTACCATCAATACGGCGCTTTTATCTTCCCGCAGCACCTGACAGAAATTGAAGCCGATGCTGAACTAATTCGATCCTCTTGGCAAGATACATCCTCTGAAAATGACCCGATGAACGTATTGAGTTCCTATTTGGAGCCTTGGGGTACGACAATCGAAGAAGCATGGCTTCATCACATCGCTAGAATGACCGTAATGGACTACAGCATGGGCGAACTGTACGAAGAGTACCTGGGCTACTATTCAGGATACCCCGAAAGTGAAGACCGATATGCAGAAACCGTGATGCAAGAAGGCAGCGTGGGCTGGAGAAGTGCACCCGCAGGAACAACACCTCAACGGTTTGGGCACAACACCATCATCGCTCGAGGTTTGACAGAAAATGCGATGACCTTCGCTGTTCGAGGAGAAGACACCGGTTCTCAAGGAAGCACGGCAATCTTTGGAGCGACAGTGACCAAGGTGCGCAATGGCAATGTCACGTATCACCCTCTTGAATTTGATGGAAATGACGGTGAGGTAACACTCACAGGGATTCAAACCAGCGACATGTACTACCTCAGTATTGGAGTTTGGAGCTACTTTTGGGATCCCGGACGGATCTATTCGGAAACCTACGATTATGAATACAACATCGGTCCTGCAGACGGCATCGTATCTGAGCCTTCAAACGAACCAGACTCGCCAGGTGCGGGCGAACCGAGCAATGAACTGGTACCAGGCTTCAACGAAGACGATGAATTAAAAGCCGGTTGCGCTACTGTTTCGTCAAGCGATACTCTATGGATTGCTCTCCTTGCCCTCGTTGGATTGGCTAGACGGAGAGATTAAATGGTCAACATCTATGAACTATCCGATGTCGAACTCGAACAGAGTCTGATTGCGCTCGGACAACCAAAATTTCGCGCGAAGCAGGTTGTGCAATGGGTTTATACAAAGGGTATTCACGACTTTGATCATATGACGAATCTACCAAAGAATCTACGCGAAACATTGTCGCAACAGTTTTGTTTTGGTACTCTTCGTATCGATATGGAACAGGTTTCCAAAGACGGTACCTGCAAACGACTCTACAGGCTTCACGACAACAAACTGATCGAATCTGTTCTGATGCCCTACCGCGATGGTAGACGTACAGCGTGCATTTCTTCGCAAGCCGGTTGTGCGATGGGATGCAAGTTTTGTGCAACGGGACAAATGGGATTTGCCAGACACCTCAGTGCAGAAGAAATATTTGAGCAGGCACAGCGATTTTCGCAAGAACTCCAGCAAAAGGGACAGCGGCTCAGCAATATCGTTCTCATGGGAATGGGAGAGCCGTTTCACAATTACAAAGCCGTCATTGAAGCGATTCACCTCTTAAAGGATCGACTGGGTATTGGGGCTCGTAAAATCACTGTGTCGACAGTTGGTCTCGCGCCAAAAATCCGAGCCTTCGCCAAAGAGGGTCTCCAAGTCAAATTGGCCATCAGTCTCCACAGTACACTGGATGCTGAACGCACGGCCATGATGCCGATCAACCGAAAATACCCCATCGAAGAATTGATCTCTGCATGTCGTGAGTTCGTCGACGCCACCAATCGCCGGATTACCTTTGAATACGCCTTGATCAACGGTCAAAATGATACCCCTGAAGAAGCCACACGACTTCGCAACCTATTGCAAGGACTGATGTGCCACGTGAATGTGATCCCTCTGAATCCCACAGCAGGATATGAAGGCTCACCATCTGACCCTGTTCGAGTGCAGGCTTTCATTGACATCTTGGAGCGTGGTGGAATCCCGGCAACGATTCGTGTCAGGCGCGGGATTGACATCGACGCCGGATGTGGTCAGCTGAAGTCGAAAAAGATTGCTGACCTTTAATCTTCGACCACTGGTCCACATACTCTTAAACAGACATTCAACAGACATGTTGATACAATGACAGCACTACTGTGGAGAGTATCTCATGTTGCAATTTTTGTTGGATTTTGTTTGGTTCGGAAACATCACTTTTGTATACTCTAGTTTTGCGTTTTTCCTAGGCTTGTTCGCAATCTTCGGCATAACGAGGATGACATTCGACCATGGTGACTTGGACGTTACTCCGGAGCCCATAAACACCATCCAACCCAATAAGAACAGTGTTGCAATAGGGAAGATATCTTCTCCCGATCCTTTTATCTGGAACGATACAGAGTACGCTTACTTCTTAAACAAAGAAACAAAAGAATGCTTTCCTAGCAATCAAATACTGACTCTAGAAGATGATTCCGGAACAATTCCTATCCGCGTTGCAAACGCGTCGATCGATCATGACGATACGGACCCGGATAATGACACCATCTGTGGTCTAGCACAAAACAGCACTGTATTTGTACGAGGATTTGTAAACTCTGATGGTGAATTTACCAGTACATACAGCACACGTAGCACCGCTAAGAAAACAACATATGCCGTTGATGATGCCGTTGAAATACAAAAGACATCCTTTCATGAGAAGGCGAAAGCCTCTCTTCTCAATATACCCAGAGTGATTGCATTCTCTTTGATAGTATTCATGAGCTACCCGATATATAAATATTACTCCGTTTGGCAAGACGAAATTCAATCTCCGATAGTTGATACATTTGAGTCAGCCTATGCTTTCAGACTGTATTTAGAAGATGGACATGTGTTTATTCCAACAACTATGGGATTCTACAGCTGCAAGGTTGGAGAGGTCATCACCAAACCAGCACGATCATTAAACGTAGGATGTGGTGAAACACCGGAAGAATATTACATCGAAAACAAGTCTTTGAAAGACCAGATGTGGAGTAATACCACCTCGATTCTTGGAACCTTATTCATCTTATTTCTCATTTTCGGACCATACAACCCAACAACATCAAAAAAGTAGGTCGGCTACTCTGTGCATAGACAGAATCATGATACTTTATTCTCACATGAGACCAATGACGCTTGAGTAAGTTACTCGCCCTTATCTATACCAAAATGTAACATGCCTGCACTGTAGACATCTGAACTATCAATCACAAAGCATCCCGTTTGAAGAATCGGTTTTTGGAGCCATTTCGACTATACTGGATGCCAATATGGAGAATGAAATGTGGCAGTTTATCCTGGACATCTGTTGGTATGGAAATGCAAATCTCTCGTCATTGCAAATGGTTTCTTTATCAATCGGTATCGTGATCGCAACAGTTGGGTTATCCTCATCGCTCTCCAGTGGAAAACTAAATCACAAACCTCAATCCATTAAAGACATTACACGCAATCAGCATGCCATAGCCACAGGTACGATATCAGCCGATATACCAATCGAACAAGATGGAACACATTACGCCTATATTCCGCAGGAAAACGGCAAAACTACAGGTCTTCTCAGTTTACACGATCACACGGCAAAATCGATATACTTCTAGATGATGCCATAATTGCAATGTCTTCAGACGAACCGCCTTTACAGACCATTCATCAAGATTCCACCGTCTTTGTGCGAGGCTTCGTCAATGAGGACAGGGTCTTTGCATCTACCCACTTTACCTTTACAAAGACAGAAGAGGGTCCAGCTGTGGATACCGCCGTCGAAATTCAACGAGACTCCTTTACACAAAATGTTCGTACAGAGACCAGACTCATCGGATGTTTCATGCTGTTATTGCTGCTGTTGTTTGGTGGCTATCCCCTGTACAAGCATTACACGTTTTGGCAGCAGCCCTTTACAGAAACCGTGGTCGACACAAGCAAATATCGAGAGAGGTACACGTTGGAATTTGATTCGTTTCCTTCTCAAGTCAATGTCATTGAAAACGTATACGATGCTTGCCCTATTGGAGAGACCGTAAAGAAAGAAGCACAATCCCTCACGGCTTGGTGCGGTGATGATCGCCAAGCGCAATCGATTGAACACATGCCCCTCAAAAGACAACTGTGGGAAAACACTGGGTTGATAGTATTGTTTGGCTTTATGGGGTTTGGGGCTTTGTTGATGCGAAGAACTGGATCGAAAAACTAATTATGTGGCACGAGATTTGCATGGTTACCAGTACAGAATGTTTGTTCTGAGACGATGATTTATATAACAACCTTTACTTTTAGGTGAACACTTCGTCAAAATCGATCTCTATTTTTGTGATCAACCTTGAATTTCGGCTATTCTACTTTACACACACTTCTGGAATCCAATACATGCGCGTTCTACTCACCACAGCACCACCAAATCAAGCAGAGGCCATCGTTGAACAGATGGTGTCTCAAAGGTGGGTGGCTTGCGGAAACATCCTCCCTTCTGTACAATCGATCTATCGATGGAAAGGAGAGATCTGCCGTGAACCAGAGTCGCTGATCATCATGGAAACCAAAGCCGAGAAATCCACTCAAGCCATGCAGTTTTTACAAAGCATCCACCCCTATGAAGTTCCAAAAATCTTGAGTTTGCGACCCGATTTGGTCCAAGCAGAGTATTTGAACTGGGTATTGCAGGAGACACACACATGAAACGTACAAGCTATTCATTACTGACTGTTCTACCCCTCATCACACTGAGTTGTATCGAAAGTGAACTCGCTGAGATCAAAGAACCCGATGATGGACAACCCATGCTCGTTGTGGATCCTCTAGAAATCAATTTTGGCGTTGTACAACCTGCAGCCGTTGTTTCTGAAGTGGTCACCCTTCGCAATGAGGGGAATGAGGCTGTTGAAATCGTCTCACTCGCACTCGAAGGAACTGGGTTTACGGCTGCCAGTGCAGCACCTCTAGGGTGGCTCGCGGCTGGAGAGGAAGCCGAGTTCTGGGTGGACTACTCCCCTGTATTTGTTGAAGATAGTGGTTGGATCACCATTGAAAGCAGTGACTCCACAACCGCTATTGAAGAGACCCTCGTACCGCTTCGTGGTCAAGGTGCCTATCCCCTACTCGTTTTGGACCCTCCACTCGTTGACTTCGGGTGGGTCGAGCCAGAAGCGAGTGTGGACAGTGGTATAACGTTGCGCAATGAAGGATTGGCAGACCTCACCGTCACTGAAACATTGGTCGTGGGAGCTGATTTCAACGCCATAAGTCCCCCAGTGGTTCCATTTGTACTGGCACCAGGTGAAGAGCAGTGGATGGACATCAATTACAGTCCGTTGACACTTGGAGAGCACTCCGGTTCATTGTGGGTTGAATCCGATACCCCGGCTGGAACTGCACAAGCCCAATTGATTGGAGGAGCATCCGATCAACCGATAGCGGTTTGTTATGCCGACCCTCCAGAGATCGCCCCCCTTAGAGAAACCACCAATTGGATGGGGGAAGACTCCTACGATCCTTCAGGTGCGATCATCAACGAATACAACTGGGTCCTAATCGACGCTCCAAGTGGTGCTACGGCAACGATGCCCAATGGAACAGCCAATCGTCTGTATTTCCGTCCTGATGTCGCTGGAACATACACTGCACAACTCACTGTATACAATGAGTTCGGGCAAGCCTCTGAACCCTGTATAACCTCCTTAGATGCCATCCCCGCAGAGTCTTTGTGGATCGAACTCTTTTGGCAACCCCCCGGCGATGATATGGATCTACACCTGTTGGCACCGGGCGGCGGTCTAGAAAGCAACAACGACTGCTACTACATGAATTGCGTGGGCGGTGGTTGGCTCGACTGGGGACAAATTGGCAACACCGATGACGATCCGAGTCTAGATATTGACGATATTCCAGGTACCGGTCCAGAAAACATCAACATTTATGAACCGGCAAATGGAACGTTCCAAGTGTACGTGCATGACTTTCCATCTTCGATTTACACGGGGTCGAATGAGGTCACCGTTCGCATCTATGTCGGTGGTTCACTCGCGTATGAAGACACGAAAACAATCAGTGGTGAAGATACCTACACCCACTTCGCAACTGTTGAGTGGAGTGAAGAGCCGGCTGTCATTGGACATTGATCTCGCCAGAGAGTGAATAAAGACTCCATGCCGACGTCGGAAACCCCATCTTCAGAAACAGAAGCCAGTAAACCTGAGTATGTTGCCAATCGGCAGCTCGTAGAGTCCCTTGCGGACATCTTACAGGATCAATACCCCGCCAAATTGACGACTCCTCGCAAAATCAGTCTTCGGGCTCAGTTCCCCATCTGTGGATTGGATGGTAAAGCTGGGGACATCGGGATGCTCTGGCCATTCATGAAGGGAGACGGATTCGAACCATATCGAGAAGCCAACGGCATGCAATCTGCACTGCACGGAGAGCAGTTTTCGTATTCTGTGACTGCTGGACGAGGGGTGATAGAGATACAAATTCATCCCTGTGAGACTCTGCATCAACTACACGAGAGACTTACAGCTGCGGTGGATCGAGTTAAACCAGCCGCAGAACGATGGAACAAGCAGGTCCTCGCCTATGGTGGACAACCGAGTACAGAACTCACGCCGGAATGTTTGACACACAAGTTCCATTACTTCTCGCTGCTACGGAAAATCCAAGAACCCTACTTATATCGAGGTTTACAGGCTACCAATCGATTTTGGGTGGAATGTGATCAGACTGAGTTACTCGACATCTTGAATTGGTCACACCTAATCAGTCCACTTATCAGCTCATTGTCGGCAAACACACCCATCTTAGCTGGTGCAGATGGTCATTACCCCTCTACTCGATGGCAACATCAATCGCTCCTTGATGAGAATGTCGTTGGAGATGGACGATGGCAACTGGTCGACCGACCCTATTCTGGAATGGACGAGTGGATGTTTCACCTACTTCATCAGCCCCATTTGCTACTTCGAGATGAAGAAGGATGGCTCAATCCTGGAGAAGGATTGTTTGGCGAGTATTTGGAACACCTAGATCGTCAGCCGAATGAACACTGGAAAGATGTTCTAGATCATATGGACACTCTCTGGACGCAAACTCATCCTGTCTTGCATTCCGACTTCGCTCTACCACCTCAGTTGCAAGGGTTAGCCGGTGTCCAACTTGCAGACACAGAGCAACAAGGCATTCCAGAAACCTTAGCGATGTCTGCTCTTCTTTTGGGGTGCCTAGAAGAGCGGGAGGCTCTAGAACACTGGTGGGAAGATCTCGTCCCAGACCCTGCCCCTAAACGCGAGTTCGGATTGTGGCCCCATCAGATCTTGGAAAAGAACCTAAAGTACAAAAAAGATATCTGGATGCCCTTCAAGGAATACTGGCTGCGATTCATGAAACAGGGACTATCCTATCCCGAACCCTTCTTTGGATGCTTTGATGGGATGTTGAAACATGCTTCTATCGGCCTACAAAAACGCGGACTGGGCGAAGAGGTTTATCTCCAACCACTGATTGAACGAATCCAATCTCAGAATGAACCCCATCGTGAACTCAGACGAACATACATCTTGAAAGGGATGGAAGGGTTAATTCAAAAGATATCGATTTAATCGTAGATGACACTTTAATGGTGATCTATCGAAATACTGGTACTTTTCCAAGCAAATGCTGGTGGACTAAATCCTGTGAGACACAATGATCTTCGAGGAATACACCCTCTGTCATAGTTCACACAATCAACCTTAGATATTACGACACAAACGAAAACCCAAGTCGTCACCTGAATACACCGGATCAAAGTTGCTTCGGCGGGATATCCGAATGCGATGGGCATGGTGTCGCCAACCGCCACCGCGTTCGATGCGTAGCGTTCCTTTTTTGGGACCTCGCGGATCAACCAACGGAGGTTTTCGATAACGGTTCATCCAATCCCAGACCCACTCCCAAACATTTCCAGTCATATCGTAGAGACCAAAACCATTCGGTTTCTTCTGACCAACTGGATGTGTCGTTCCTAAGCTGGTATCCGCATACCAGGCTACATTTCGTAGGGTGTTGCCTCCCGAGAATTTGAAGTCTTGACCTGCTCGTGCACAGTACTCCCATTCTGCTTCTGTCGGTAGACGATACCCATTTGCTGTCCAGTCACAAGTCACGTCTGTTCCATCAATTTGATAAACAGGATCGAGCCCCTCATAGTGAGATAGTTGATTGCAAAACCTCACGACGTCAAACCAGCTGACGTTCTCTACGGGCTTGTTTGGTCCTTTAAAGACACTCCGGTTTAATCCCTTTATACCTTCCCACAACGCTTGCGTGACTGGATATTTGCCCATCCAAAAATCTTGTGTCAACGTCACCATATGACGCGGTCTTTCACTGACATATGCATCTCTATCGTCTTCGAGTGCTCCCATCGTGAATGAACCCGCAGGTATATATACCATCTCATCT
>CAJWHX010000047.1 GCA_913040875.1 uncultured Pseudomonadota bacterium
CCACGAGCTGCAATCCACAGGCCAGTCCAACTTAAACAAAGGATTGCTACAAGCATTACAGCTGCTTGAATCGTCTTCTCAAGGAAAGATTGTATTAATTTCGGATGGAGCCCAAACGGATGGAGATCTGCATGCTGTACAGGCACAGGCGATGGCACAAGGGGTCCCGATCCACACAATCTACAAAGGAAAACAATCCACGTCAGACATACGAATCACACAGGTGCAGTCGCCTTCCCAAATCAAAGAAGGAGACCAAGCCAGTATCATCATCAATATTGAATCTCCCATCGATCAAACTGCCAATTTGATCTTGTACAAAGACGACGTGGCCGTCGCTCAAGGAGCCAAAACCCTTCGTTCGGGGAACAACTCCGTCTACTTTAATGATGTCCCTAGTGGTGGCGGCGTACACACGTACAAAGTGGTCGCGGAGGTAGAGCATGACGATACTCCAAACAACAACACCGCAGAATTTGGAATCCTCGTGCAGGGACGACGACGGGTTCTGGTGCTCAGTTTACAGACCTCCGTTCTAACGAACATCCTAAGTCAATCTGGTGTTTTGGTAGAGGAAGCGCATCCATCCTCGATCACGTTGTCGAGAGCACGACTCTCGCAGTTCGAATCGATCATTTTACACAATGTACCGTCAACAGCGTTTACAGAGTCCGAACTACAAAGCATCTCAACCGCCGTAGAGCATTCGGGCTTGGGCATTTGGATGATTGGTGGTGAACAGTCCTTTGGAGTGGGTGGTTATCTACATACACCACTAGAACAAGTTCTCCCGGTACATCTAGAGATTCGAGATGACATCAGAAAGATGGGTATCGCACTGGGGGTGTCTCTCGATCGCTCTGGATCCATGTCCGCCCCCGTCGGTCCAAACCTGACCAAAATGGACCTTGCCAACCAAGGGACCGCTGCCGCCCTGACCTTGTTGAACAATATGGACTCTGTATATGTGGCGGCCGTTGACACCAGCAATCACGAGGTCGTACCCTTTCAACAGGTGTCGGAAGTCCAGAGTCTCACGACGAATATATTGGGCATCCAATCAACAGGTGGTGGTATCTTCGTCGGGGCAGCCCTAGAGGCTCAGCATCAAGCCCTCAAAGATTCCACGCAGAAGAATAGACACGTTATCTTGTTTGCCGATGCAGCCGATGCAGAACGCGACATGGACCACAAACCGATCATTCAAAGAATGAGAGCAGACAACATCACCATTTCCGTCATCGCACTTGGTCATCCTAAGGACAGTGATGCTGGATTCTTGTCAGAAGTGGCTCGACTGGGCGGAGGAAGCATCTACTTCTCTGTGCAGCCAAAAGAATTGCCAAAGCTCTTTTCAATGGACACGATGATTGCCACTCAGGCTGGATACATATCCGAACCGACACCAACAAAATCCATTACAGGACTCACCGCACTGGGTGGTACTGCACTAAAAGACTTCCCCACAATTGAAGCCTACAACATCTCTTACCCAAAGGGACAAACACAACTGGGCGTACAAACCGGTACCGATGATGCAAGTCCAATACTCGTTCATGGTCAATATGGACTGGGGAAATCTGTTGCCTACCTGGGAGATATCGGAGGTGCAAATGGGCAGAACATACTCCAGTGGTCTGGGTTCAATTCTTTCGTAGGGGTGATCGTCGCCAGTATTTCAACAGGAGCGACCGCAGACACCACCTATACTGGGAGTATTCAAAAGGGTAACCTACATGAACTCACCATAGAAACAACAGATGACGCACCAAACATTCAATTGTTCAAACCAAACGGCGAGGTTGTGGGTATCGATTTGAGTGCTGAGACTGGAAACATATACACCGCCAGTTACACCACAACAGAGGTCGGAATCTATTTGCCCCAGCTAAAAACGGCTACAGGAACGGTTCTCCTCCCTCCAATATCTACAGTGACGTCTTCCGAGTACACACAGGATGTTACAAATGACAAACAAAACCTCTCCGTACTCAGTCAACGTACCAATGGACTGTTTAATCCCACGCCTCAGCAAGTCCTCGCCCAGGAAACCTATCAACCAAAACTACAATCGTTGGATACTTTGTGGATATGGCTAACCCTATGTGTGTTGTTGATGGAAATATCCGAGCGAAAACTAAATTGGATCTCTGCCGTCGTACACTCACTAAGGGAACAACGCTGGATACCATTTTTAAAAATGCAACCGGCAACAGAAGAGCAACAGCCTACACCTAGAACCACCGACTCCTACAAATTGAGACCCAACAAATCACAGACAGATCACGTAGCAACACCATCCAATGAAACGGAAGACGATGCCACTCTGCCACGTAGCAACGCCATCCAAGAAGCACTGAAACAGGCAAAGAAAAATAGGAAGTAACCCAGTTCTAGGGTCTTCTCACAGCGTATCTAAACGACGTTGCCATCCACCGCCACCAAAACCAGAGTAGGCTTCTGGCTTGTTCGAAAGCATCAACTCCACCTGTTCCATATGTGCATCGGTCATTCTCAAAGCCACGTCCAATGCACCTAAATTCTCGGTCAGTTGACTTGGCTTTGTCGCCCCTAGAAGAATCGTTGTCACGTTGGGATTTTTGAGACACCAAGCGAGAGCCAATTGCGTCATCGAACAGTTCAGTTCATCTTTTGCAAATTTCGTCATGGCTTTGATTTTATCAAGGGTACCGTTGGTTTTACACGTCTCCAATTCCTTCTTCAGGAACTCGTACCCAGGTTGATTCAACCGAGAATCATCTGGGATGCCATCATTGTACTTTCCAGTTAAAATCCCTGACTTTAACGGGGACCAAATCGTGGTTCCGATACGATACGGGGCTTGGTACATTGGATGATACTCCTGCTCAAAACGCTGACGATGGAACATGTGGTATTGCGGCTGTTCAAACTGGGGAGGTTCGAGTCCAAACTGTCTGGCAAGCCAGAAGGCCTCCGTGATTTGCTGGGCGGACCATTCACTGGTTCCCCAAGCCGTTGCCAACCCTGATCGAATGATATCGGTCATGGCACGAACCACAGTTTCTGTAGGTGTAAAAGGATCAGGTCGATGACAGAACACCATGTCCACATAATCCAGTTGCAATCGGTTTAGAGAACCTTCCATCCCTTCCCAAATGTGCTTTCTAGAGAGCCCCTTTTCGTTGACGCCATCACCGCCCCAAAATATCTTTGTCGTCACAATGATATCAGACCGACGCCACTCTTTGGGATGCTCTTCCATCAGCTGTGCCATCGCTTCGCCCATGATGCGTTCCGCCTCGCCTCCTGGATTGCCGTATACTTCCGCGTTGTCAAACAGGTTGATACCCGCCAGTCTAGCCTGATGAAGCAATTCTTTAGCAGCCTGAATACCAGCGTCGTTCGACAATCGGTCTTTCACGCCGAATGTCGCCCAAAATCCGTACGACAGCACTGACACTTGTAAACCGGTATTTCCCATCATTCTATACAACATAGAACCTCCAAAAGTTGTTGTTGGTCGATTGGTAACCCAATTACAAACACATTCCAACACCAATACACAACTAATATCAACGGCGTATTGACACGAGATTGCCACGCATAGAATGGCAGTATATTGATATAATCACGATAAATTTGAACCATTTACACTGGAGTTTTAGATGCGCTATACATCAATTGTTTTATCCATGACTTTACTTGCCTGTGAACAAACCAAATCTGAAGTTGAAGATACTGGATTGGATCCAGTTGAAGAGCCCAGTGCAGAACCCGGCGACGAAGACACTGGTGACACAGAAGAAACCGATACAGATGATACGGACACTGAAGATACCGAAACTCAAGATCCAGATGACGTTGATCAAGATGGCGATGGATACAGTGTCAACGATGGTGATTGTGATGATGAAGACCCCTCTTTGAACCTCACCGATGCTGACGGTGATGGACAAAGTACCTGCGAGGGAGACTGCAACGATCAAGACGATACCGTCTATGATGGTGCAGAGGAAATCTGTGATGGACAGACAAATGACTGTATGGGATCAATCATGCAATCGACCGATCTTCCAGAAGGTGAAGAAGACGACGATCAGGACGGTTTTTCTGTATGTGCAGGGGACTGTGACGACAGTGACTCGGTGACCTACCCTGGTGCAGCATTCAACGAATCCACCACTGCTTGTATGACAGACTTCGACGGTGACGGATATGGTGAAAACCTAGACACCAATACCTCAGGTGGTTGCTGTTACACATTCGATTTGGGTGACACCTACGGTGATGGTTGGAACGGAGGTATGAACATCGAAGTATTGGCTGACGGTGTATCGATGGGTACTGCTACAGTAGACAGTACCACTGACGCAAATACGATTGAAACCACCAGTATTTGCATCTCATCGGATGCCGCCGTAGAGTTCAAGTTCAATTCCGGTACCTATGCTGAAGAGATTTACGGAACGATCTACGATTTTGATGGTGTAACCGTCCTAGGTACACTTACTGGTACGGGAGGATACGACTCTGCTTCACAGACATTTGAATACTCTGATGGTGTATCCTACGTCGATGGTGATATTTTCGAGACCCTTTCAGCTGAATGTCAAGTCAGTGCAGTCACAGAGTCTGGAACCGATTGTGATGATGAAGATGCCACTGCGTATCCAGGCGCTCCTGAAGTCTGGTACAACAATGTAGACAATGACTGTGCCGGTGACTTAGCGGCTGACTTTGACCAAGATGGTGATGGACAATCCTCCGATCAGTATGGTGGTCAAGACTGTGATGATTTGAATGCGACCGTCTATCAAGGGGCTGTTGAAGATACGACTGACGGTATCGACAACAACTGCAATGGAGACATCGATGAAGGTTTTGCGCTAGAAACCATTGCAACTGGACTGACATACCCGAACGCAATCCAACCGTTGACCATCGACGTTGACAACTATGGTTTTGTTCACATCGCGTATGAAAACAACTCGGGTGAAATTGCTTATGTCACCAACGCTTCTGGAAGCTGGAGTTCACCAAGCCTCGCGCCAAGTACAAGTGGAACCACATCTGTATTGAATCTAAAGGGAGCGGTCGATGGTCTTGATGTATTCCACATCGCATATTCGGAAGGTAATTCGGGTGGTCTAGACGTGATGTACATCAATGTCAACACCTTAACCAGCGCTTGGGCATCAGAGTCTCTGGTCAGCAACGTAACGTCTAGCAGTACCATCACTTCTGGATTTAAATTGGACATGGACTTGGATTCATCTAACCTTCCTACTTTTGGTTGGTACGATGCCGATGATGAGACCCCATGGTTACTGGAAGCGACTGGTACGAATCCGCTGTCAGGCTCCGATGTTCAACTTGATGACAATTGCATCGACGTTTTGGGAATCGGTCTGCCTGTATGCTCAGGGTACACAGGTACACACATGAGTATCGCAATTGACAACTCGGACACCAATCACGCCGTATTTTTGAACGATGTTGTCGGTGTTGAGAATCAGTACAATCAAGTACCTGATGGCGATTCCAGTCCATCTTGCAACTCTCAGTTTCAATCCAACACCAATCAGTTTATTGAAGAAGATGGCAACGGCGTCAACAATGATATCGCCATCAAACCAAATGCAAACAAAGCGGGTGTCGCCTATATGGACTCGGTAAACTCAGATCTGATGTATGCCCACAATACAACTGGTGGATGTGGTGGTTGGACCTATGAACAGGTGGATGGAACCAATACCGGTGAGTACTTGTCACTCGTCTATACCAGTACTGACAATCCGTACATCGCTTACTACGTTGGTTCAACTGGAGACTTGATGGTCGCTCACAACGACGGGTCTTCATGGGTCTATGAAGATGTAGATACCTACGGCAACGTTGGAACGTTCATTGATATGGCAATCGATGGCAATGATATGCTGCACATCGCATATTTTGATGAAACAACCGGTTCCATTAAATACGCCACTGGTGGAATTCAATAAGCACTCTTACCGGACGGTAAGTGAAGGCTCAGTCCCACATAGGGAATGGGTCTTCATCCATTTTAGGCTACCAAAGTTTTGGGGAGAATCGAACCATCAAAGGAAAATGATCCGAGGGATGCCAACTATTTGGTGGAAAATCGCCTTTCTCAATTCGCTCTTTGGCTTGTTGAGAGATGGGTGGGACGACACCTGTGCACTCATATTTATTGGATCTAAGCCAAATCTGATCTAAGGCATAGCGAGCCACATACGGCCTCGGTTTGGGAAGTTCAATCCCCTTTCGAAGTAAATCATTGAACACTGCCCAATGCATTCCAGTGTTCACCTGGTCCACATACAGTTCAACAAAGTGTTCTCGGGATAATTCTTCATCCCCCATCAGTTCTACAGCGCGTCGATATTCAGCGCCCCGCAAATCGCCATTGATGTCTCGGATCCACTGTTCCACTTCTGCTAACGTCAAAGACTCACCATTGGTAGAGTAGGCATCAAACAATCGATCTAGCGCGTCTAAAAATCGCTTCAACGGTGTTCGCTTCCGTTGATGAATCATACAGGCACCGGAGTTTCGAACCCACATCGTCGTGGCGTCGGTGACATGACGATAGACCTCTTGGAATCTACCCACTCGATGCTCTTTTATCTTCGAAGTAATCTCCACCGTTGAATAATAGGCTTCTCGAAATCGAGGCTCAACGATTCCATCTTCTAGAAATCTCAACACCGCCGTCCCCTCTGAAGAAGAATTAAAATCCCCACTGAAGACAACCAGATCCAGTTCAAAACGATTGTTCAGTTTCTCCACCTGTCGCAACGCCTTAGAAATCTGTTGGAAGCGCTCCTTCGGATGTCTACCCGCACTCAAATGGCAGTTCACCACGCAAACTAGAACTCCAGTAGACTCTCGCAATACGGTCACCAAAGTTCGATTGAGATGATAATCCGCAAGAAGTTCAAATCGTTCGGTTTTCCAGGCCGTCACCATCGCAATACGGGCACGCTTGTGACAGAGCAGTGTATGTGTGGAATCCAGAAAATCGAGATCTGTTTCATGAGTTTCCAACGCACATTCTTGAAAAGTGAAGAGATCGATGCCTGTAGGTATCTGTTCAACCAGCAATCGTTTTCGTGCATCCCACGTCCGTTCTTCAACCGGCATATCTGGATGATAATATTTATAGACCCACCATCCTTGTTGAGAATTTGGCAAGAGAATATTGTATGACATCAACGAAATGTCATCTGGTCTGGCATTGATTTTATTTGGGTGAATTACGAACATGAGGTAGGTTGAATGTAAAGACGTTTGATTTATACCGAACGTAGTATAGTATCTCTACAGTATTGACCATCTGAAAAGGAAAAAACATGCGATTGATGACGTTATCGACCCCATTGGCACTCATTTTGGCTTGCGGGGAAAAGGACCCCTCTGAGAATACAACAGATACCGGCACGATTGAAGAAGAAATCACCTACGAGTCAGGTTGCTTCGTTGTTGACGGTGGTGATGGATATAAGTATTTGAACGACGCGATCGCAGTGGCGGATGAAGGGTCTCAAATCAGCCCTGTCGGCTGTACAGGTTTTGAACATGAAGAGAAGATCATCATCGACAAATCCATTCGGCTTGTGGGGATTGGGCAAGATCGATTTACGTTGGTTGCACCGGTAAATGAAACCGGAATCACGATCACAGCCGACAATGTTGAAATCTCTGACTTTGCCATTTCATCGACTCGTTCTGGTGTTTCTATCGAGGGAGGGAACAACGTACACCTTCACGACCTAACGATCTCGGAAATGGGAAATTATGCCATTAAGACGATCGATGCTGACGTACAACTCGACAACCTAACGCTTTGGAACAACGGAGATGGCGCCGTTAACATCGATGGTGGCTCTGTTGTTGCAACAAGTCTTGACGTACGAGGAAACGAAGGTGTTGGTCTCCTAGTCGTCGGTGGAGCAATGTTGACCCTCTCGGACTCACAAGTCGTTGAAACCCAACCAACCGACCCCGCTGCCATCGCTGACGGCTTCGGTGTATATATGGATGGTGGCTCTACACTAATGAGTACCAACAACGTTTACGACAACAATATACTGATCGGTGTTCAATCGGTGAATGGCACTATAGAAATGAATGGTGACACAGTCTCCAATTCTTTGTCAACTGGAGTTTGGGCTGAAGGACAAGGGTCTTTGTCAATGACCAATGTAACTCTGGACGGTAACCTTACCTACGGCCTTATCAATATGAGCACTGGGGGCCTCACCATTCAAGATGTCGTCGTCACGGTAGATCCACTGATGAGTCCCAGTTACGATGCGGAAAGCTGGGAAGAAAATGGATTTGGATCAATGGGTGTGTACTCAAATTCTCCAGTAGTTGACATCACCAATTTAGAAATCACTGGATACAACAACTGCGGAGCGAATCTACAATCCGATGCCAGTAGCGCATTCACAGTTGAAGGTCTAAACATTCATGATGTCGGTCGCAAAGGGATTATCGTAGCTGGACACACCGGTACAATGAACAATGTGGTTCTCAAAGACATCTTTGATTTGGATGGATTGTCCAGCAAAGAACCAGATGAAGAAGGCAATGTCGCAGACTACACAACCTTCTGTCAGACTGTGGATCGCAATGCTGGTGCGGCCATCATCAATGCCGACTTGACCGTCAGCAATGTATTGACACAGGACGTTCAGGGGTATGGATGGAGCGTCATTCAAGCAAACATGGTGTTGGATACAGCCTTTGCTCAGCGCAATACCTGTACGTCATTCCTAGCGTTCCAAGGCGGGATTCAAGGAACCAACGTAGAAGTTGCGGGCAACAACTATGAATACGACGGTCTGGGGTCTGGAGTCGTCGGCTACTCTGCCACGCTCTTCTCTATGGAGAACTCAACGTTTTCAGGAACCACAGATCAGTTTCTCGACATCAGTGCCTACTTATACGACTCTACAGGCTCTTTCACCAACAATACGTTTACAGGTGGTGGTATCGGAGTCTACGCCAATGCATCGGCTGTGGAGTCCTCAGGCAACACCTACTCTGAACAAAGTGCTTATTCAGTTTATCTAAGTTCGTCCTTACCCAGTGGAAGTGAAAACACGTTCGAAAACGACCAGTTTATTGGAACGGCCTCTGTTGAGTTCAACTCGACACCCACTTCAATTTACTGTTTGGATGGAGGTACAATCGGTATCGACGGTGCTTCATTTACAGATGTCCAATCGATCTATTCCGTATACATGTCCAGCTGCAACTCTGAAATCGAGAACGCGACTTTTGACCAGATCGACGGCTATTCAATCTACGCAACGGGTGGAGACCACGACCTTTCAGATATCACCATGACATCCGTCAATGAAGTCTATTCCTTTTATGATGCCCTGAGGTTCTCAGCCAGTGGAGCGATGAACGTTAGTATCACGGATACAACCATCAGCGATGGTTTGGGGGGTGGAATCTATACCTACAGTTTCGATCCAACGACAGACCCTCTCAGTCTGAACCTTTCTGGTATAGAGATGACCAACATGGCTAATGATGCCCTCGAGACCAATGGAACAACCATCTACTTGGAAGACTATACCATCGATGGCACCAGATATGGTATCAACAGTACAGATTCTACGCTCAACATGAGCGATGTTGACATTTCCAACAGTTCGGTTGCCGGTATTCGTACGACAAACACAAATACAACAGGAGACAGCATCACAATTACGAATGCTGGAACAGATGGCGTAGACGTTTCCAGTGGAACACTCCAGCTCAGTAATGCACAGGTCGATGGATCAACGGAATCAGGACTCTATGCAGCAAATGGTGCGGATGTATCCGTTGACAGTTCTGTTTTCCAAAATGGCATTTACGGTTTGGAATTGGAAGGTACAGAGACCGCTAGCGTCACATTTGCCATCACAAACAGCAGCTTCGATTTAAACAGTGACTCCGGAGTGTCTCTCACCTATGCAGATGGTACTTTTGACTCCTCCGTTGCAAGCAACAATCAAGACTTGGGTATGGAATGCTCAAATACCACATTTACATCCTGTTCAGGCAACGTTCTCACCAGTAATCTAACTGGGGAGCAAAGTGGCTGCGATGAAACGTGTGGTATCGAAGCCAATCCATCGAACTGACCTCACAGAGAAACCGGAGATCTATAGTTATCTTTGGTTCCTTGTCTTCTGCATACAATACAGACTGTGACTACATAACTCCCTACACGACATCTATGAAGTCTTTGTGGTTAACGCTTGATACCCATTGCAGCAAACGTCTCGTTGTTTCGGACTATTCGTCGCACATGACAATCCAAATACCCCTGGTCAATAAACCATGCCTGTAGTTCTTCACCCTTGAACCATCGTGTAACAGGGAATCGAAGTCTATCGTATATATCGGCAACCACGATATCAAATGGCCATTGATGATGATCATGGAGCGGTAGATGGCTGACGATCGGTTCCCCCAACGGCACCCGGTGGAATGCTCTATATGGAGTGTGAGAACCCAAACGAACCAATCGAGCCAACACACGACAAAACTTCAATAGTTCATCATGCTCCATATTTGTGGTCATGCCACGAAGTGCATTGTTGGCAAGAAGCGTCACGCCCTGTCTACGTCCATAGACCCATACATTGAACGAGCCACCTGAAGCCAACACTCTGTGCGCTTCATCCATGATGTCATACGGATTTTCAGTATGATGGAGTACTCCAAAAGAATATACTCGATCAATCACCGCTTCTTTAATAGGCAAGTTCGCAGCATCCGCTTGGATGACGTGGACATGTTGAAACTTCTGCGTATTCGACTTTGTCATTCGGACAGCATCTTCACTGTGATCAACTGCGAATACCTCAGCACCGTACTGCGCTGCAAAATAGGTGTGGCGACCGTATCCACAACCGATATCCAATACGGTTCGCCCCAGGAAATCCGACCGCTTCAGTGGGGCTTGCAGTTCATCAAAATTATTGGACCAGGCTGAAATATCTTTTAGATCGTCCATTTTTGTCAATCGGTGACCTGAAGCTTCAACCTTCTCTGAGTCTTTGTGGGTCAGTCGGGGAATCCCCTCTCTGATCTCATATGTGTCAGAACAATCGGTACAATGTAGAATCCCTTCATCAATTTCAATCTCTTCTCTATTGTGCATGGACACACCTTCTGGAGTCTGAAGCGTTGCCACAAAGCTACTGGCCCACACTTTTACAGTGTGTTCTCGATGGCTTTCCACTGTGAAGCCACCCTTGCGACAAGCTGGACAAACCAGATATTTCAAGATTCTATATTTCATAAATCCTCCAGACGTCTGTACATAACACAAAGAATAGCGACTGTCGGTTCGTTGGTCATCTGGATTTCGGTTATTTATTGCCCAACTTGGTGAATTGTGCCATTGAGAATAATTGTTACACAATGAGAATTGCAATGACCACTATACTAAGAGAAATAAGATGAATGCTCCCTTCATAGAACGAGTTATCTCTACATTGTCCATTCATATTTGAACCCATTTATCATACGAGTCTGGCTATGAAACCAATCAACGAGTTGAGTACCCCCCCAAAACTTAAGGGGATCCTATGCGACATTGACGATACACTTACCCTTCACGGACGATTGGTTCCAGAAGCCTTTATGGCCTTGCAACGCTTGCAAGATGCTGGTCTGCGTGTCGTACCCATTACAGGACGTCCTGGCGGCTGGGTTGACCAAATTGCTAGAATGTGGCCTGTCGATGGGGTTGTTGGAGAAAATGGTGGACTATGGTATTGGCTAGACAGCAACACGGGAAAACTAGAGCGACGGTTTGTACAAGATTCAACAACGCGAATCCTCAATAGAGAAAGATTGACTACACTTGCCGAGAAGATTCTACGTGAGGTCCCGGGATGTGCTCTGGCCAGTGATCAACCGTATCGAGATTTGGATTTGGCAATCGACTTCTGTGAGGATGTCCCTGCCCTACCTCCAGAGGCCATCGATAAAATCGTATCGTTATTCGAAGATGAGGGCGCCATTTGTAAGGTATCATCGATCCATGTAAATGGATGGTTTGGACAGTTCGACAAGTTGCACGGTTTCAAAGAGTTCCACAAAGATCGCTTTGGCGAAGTTGCAGATTTCTCAGAGTGGGCATTCTTTGGGGATTCTGCAAATGACGAGCCTATGTTCCAAGCATTTGAATGGTCTTTCGGTGTTGCAAATGTCCGAGACTTTCTACCCAGACTTCAACATCCACCCAAATGGATTACGCCCTCTGAAGGTGGTCACGGATTTGTAGAGGGTATTGAACTGTTACTATCGGCTTTAGACTAAGTCATTGCTCAGCGATAATACCCACACCTGCCGTAATTGGAAACACTCCGTTTGAGATTGGTGTATACGCAAAGTATTGAACATTTGGAAGCAAGGTCAACCAATCGTTCACCACATAATGATATTCCACTTCGAGCATCGTTTCAAAGTTGTATGGATCGATGAAAGAGTACTGGCTATACGACAAACCGGTCACGACCAAATCCTGTGGTCGATCAAACCAGTGGGCTTCAGATATCCACCCTCCTGCAACCCAAAGGGGAACAGGGTTCACCGCCGGATGTAAACTATGGTTCACACTGATCCAAGCAACCGAATGCCTAGAGACTGACATGGTCAAATTCCCATACACACCATGGTTTCGTTCACGATCCATAGACGCTTCGTCTCGACTGAGAAACGTACCCAACTGCCAACCAGTTTGAGGTAGATTGTTGGTCGGCTCCTCATCAAAACTTGCATTCATCTGAAAGAATCCAACCACCCCATTGTCGCGAGTGAGATCCCAACGCCACCCCCTGATATTTTCATCTGTACGAAATCGAGACAGCTGATACACACCGGTTTTCACCTCTACGGTATCAGACAGAGGTGCACCAACAACCGCACCGAGTGAACTAAATGGTGAAATGGGAAATTGTTCCATGGAGATATTGTACTGATTGTTGAACGCCGAATGGACATACAAACCAGCGGCATCCGGTGCAACAAAATCCATATCAGCGGAGATTGATCCCATTCTCACATAGAGCCAACCATCTCCTGGGTCACGCTTAATCGCCAATTCTCCCATGTAGACTCCTGCAGGATTGAATATCTCCTGCGGAGATTGAACAACACCCATCAACGCACCCAAGTCACCCGTATCTGAAAACTGATGAAAGTGTCCATAGACCGACCAATGATCTTGTTCTTGCCACTCTGAAGGGTCTTTACCCAGTCCAGTTCCCAATCGAACATTGGCTTCGAGTCCATGAACATAATTGGCATACGGA
>CAJWHX010000048.1 GCA_913040875.1 uncultured Pseudomonadota bacterium
CTATCAAAGTCAGCCTCTCCAAGTCTTTCTTCCAAGCGAGTTGGGTTGCGATGGGCTGAGATTACCTCAAAGTCCACACGCCAACCTTGCTCTCTTAACAGTGCACATAGCGGTTCATAAACTGAAGCATCCGAAGTGCTTCCAAACAGTACCAATACATCAAATCGTGTCATGACCCCTCCGGTTTTTAGAAAATTCTTACGGTTCTTTTCTTTCTGTTGGGCAGCATCCATTGATGCACCCCATACAAATCTTGTTGTCGATAGCATCTGTCAGATCAGACTCATCCAAATAAATAAGGTGAGCCCCAATCCATTCAGCGATGACAGGTATTAACGACTTTGCATCGTCGTAGGATTGGTGTCACAAACCTATCACAAAAAACACTATTTCAAACGTTCTGCCAAGACACACACAAGCACAGCTGTGGCTGCTCCTTTATCGAGACCACGCAGTGCGTTGATGAGAGCATGATGTTTGTACTGAAAGCCAATACAAGCAATTCGCTGCGGAGTCAAAGGAAACTCAACCTGATCGCGATACACCAGCTGAAGAAGTTTTTTCAGTTCTTCCGTTGTAAATGTCGTCAGTCCTTCTACCTTCATGCCAGTTCCTATTTCTGTAACCCTTTCCAGGTCATTTGTACCATTTGTCGATGATGATCAGTATTCATATCTCGATGCAAAGAGAGCAACACCATCCCGTGAGCCAATGACCACATTGCCTGCACTGCAACCTCGGCAGACACGGACAAACCCGCAGATTGTTTTGCAATACGTTCTCGGAACAATTGAGGGATATACTCCACTTGTTCGGGAAGCATCGCGCGCTGATACAGCAGTTGGAAGTCATCGGGTGCAGTCAAACCAAATTCTACATACCCCAGTATAACCTCTTGTACCGAGTCTGCGGTCTTCAACTGTTCAGCCCAAGATTGATCGATCTGTGCGCACAAACCATCGATAATATCATCTTTGCCTGTAAAGTACTCATACAAAGAGGCGGGAGAAAAACCGGCTCTAGCGGCCACTGCGCGTAGCGACAACCGGTTGAATCCATTCTCGTGAATAAGTTCTTTGGCGGCGGTCAAAATGGTTTCCGTTGTGCGAATCCGTTTCTGGGCTTGACGTTCGTTCATGATATCCTTTCCAATAGGGTATACTAGACCCATTCACCATTTGTACACAATGTGAGTCTGTATGTTTTGGTCTCTTTTCTTCTACCCAACCTTGTGGGCACAGGCAACCGAAAATGATGGCGCTGTGATCATCAAACTCGGAGGCGAGGTCGTCGCTGCGGAAAACAGCTCTCAATCCGTCCCCGTAGCAACACCAATTTCTCTTGATGTGGTGCACATGGATATCACTGACATCATTCGTATTTTTGCCACACACAGTGGACAGAACATCTTACTGTCAGATGGGGTTCAAGGCACCGTAACAGCCAGAGTAACGAATGTACCTTGGACCTTGGCGCTGGAATCAATCGTTCAAAGCAATGGCTGGACCGTCACCACAATAGGCGAGATATTATTGATCGAACCCCTCAGTACCCCTACGAAATAACTCGGACTGCCCTATATATAAGATGGTACACAAATATAAGGTGGTACACAATCCAGACATTTTTGTTGCCATAGATAAGTGCATGCAATTATACCGATAACAGACATTCAACCCATATTACTTCCAACGAGGATACCATGACAGAAGAATTGCGCCAAAAACTCCAAGGAATGGTCGACAGCCACGACATCGTCTTATTTATGAAAGGGAATCGACAACAACCACAATGTGGTTTCTCCAATCGCGTTGTCGGTATTCTAGAAGAACTCGAAATCGATTATCAAACCTACAACGTATTTTCTGATCCAGATATTCGAAGCGGAATGAAAGATTTCAGTCAATGGCCCACCTTCCCACAACTATACGTCAAACAAGAATTTGTCGGTGGATGTGATTTGGTCACAGCGATGATGCAATCTGGTGAACTGCCCGGGCTACTTGGGGTCACCTTGGAAGAGGTAGAACCACCAACAATCCACTGCTCTCCAAGTATTCTGGCTCTCTTTAAAGAGTCCTTGGCAACCCATGGTGGTGGGGTTCATCTCGAAGTACCCAAAAACTTCGAGTACGATATCGGCGTTGGTCCAAAAAATAGCGGGCAAATCGAAACCATCGTGGATGGGGTACCCTTCTATATGTCTCGGGGATCCGCAAAACGAGCCAATGGGATTTCTTTGGACTTCAAAGATGGTCCCAACGGTGGCGTCTTGATTGACAATCCAAATGAACCGACATTTCAGGACATTGCCGTGTCGGACGTTGAATCTTGGTTGGCAGACAATCCCACCGCTAAGGTATATCAAATCGGGGTCGGAGCAGATAATCTCCTTCCGTTTGCTACCATTTTTGATGCTTCGGCACATCAAGAAATCAATACCCTCAGCAAGGATCATCCAATTGCATTTATGTGCATGATGGGTGTTCGCTCTCAACAAGCCGCCAAATCTTTGGCATTTGATGGCTACAGCAATACCTTCAACATTGTTGGTGGTTTAAACGCTTGGCAAGACTTCAAATCGACGACTTGACGACGCGATACAAACTGTTCACACTCCTCGAACTGGTTCACAATGCGACCACCAGTACCGCCTAGGCATCCGTCCTGTCGAACCATTCACGACCAAAAGATCATGGATACGTTCTCTTGGATTGAGGATGTTGATCATCCAGATACATTGCCATACTTAGAAGCAGAAAATGCGTATACAACTCATGTGTGCGCTCCGCTTGAAGAACTGAGACAGTCTATCTTTACAGAGTTACTGTCTCGAACGTCAGATACGGATCAAACTGCCCCCTATACAATTGGAGAGTGGAAACGATACTCTACGATAGACAAGGACCAATCATACTGGGTACATCGTAGAGAAGACTCCTCTACTCAAACAGAAGTTTTACTGGATGAAAACGAACGGGCTCGAGAACATGAGTATTTTCAAATCGATACTCTTCAACTCAATCCAGAACAAACCCATATTGCCTGGCTGGAAGATACACAGGGCAATGAACGATTTCGACTCTATATACAAAATCTGAGCACCAAAATCATTCGAGTTGTTGAACAATCGAACATCAAATGGACACTCGCTTGGCTAGACAACAATCATATAGCTTACATACGTGGAGACGACGCCGATCGTCCTTGCAGCATCCATCTCTACAACATTCATACAGAGCAATCAGTCTTGATTTGGCATGAAACGAATGAACATTTTTACTTAACCGTTCATCGTTCTAGGATAGGAAACGTGGTTGTCTGTGAGGCGCACAGCAAAACAACGTCCGATGTTCGTTTACTTGAAATAAACGAAGACTCTTGGGTATTGAAGCAGATTCGCCAAAAGGAGTACGGTGTCAAGTACACTGTAGAAGTGGGTTGTAAAAAATTATTTATCCGAAGCAATAAAGAGAGGCGCGAGTTTGCAATACATACTCAAGATAGAGCCAACAACCAGATTCAACATCCCCTTTGGTCACCCGTCAGCGGAATAACCATTCAAGACATCGACTTATTTGACACTCACTTGGTTTGCTGGATTCGTGAGAATGGTCTGCTCAAATTGCAGGTATACAATCTCGACACACATTCAAGTACAAGAGTGCACTTCCCTGATCCAACGTATGAGATTTATCCAGATATCAATCCACATTTTGAGACACAGTACTTTAGACTTCGCTACACATCCCCAATTCAACCAGACATTGTGCTCTCTTGCTGCTTGAACACTGGAGATGCATCTTGCATTCATCGATTCAACACTCCAAATCACGATCCCACTCAGTATCGTTGTGACCGAATATGGGCTACATCTAAAGACGGGACACAGGTTCCCATTTCTGTCGTTGAGAGCACACTCCATGCGCCCAATATCCCCTCACCAGTTCTCTTAGTCGGCTACGGTGCCTATGGCGTCTCTTATGATGTAGGCTTTCATTCACACTGGATTTCTCTGCTGAATCGAGGCTTTCGTATTGCCATTGCTCATGTAAGAGGTGGTGGAGAAATGGGACGCCGCTGGTACAATCAGGGCAAAGGTCGGCACAAACAAAATAGCTTCGACGATTTCATTGCCTGTGCCACTCATCTGATCGATGTTCAAGCTACAACTGCAGACACTCTCATCATTTCTGGAGGGTCGGCGGGCGGACTACTGATGGGAGTGTGCCTAAATCAACGTCCGGAACTATTTGGAGGATGCGTCGCTGAAGTTCCCTTTGTCGATGTAACAAACACGATGCTCAATCCCAATTTACCCCTCACAGTGATTGAGTATGAGGAGTGGGGAAACCCCAATGTTGCTGTAGAGTACAACACAATGCAAGCCTACGACCCATACGCTCAATACACTGGGCAACCCTATCCGCCAATGTTGATCACAGGAGGATTGAAGGATCCCCGAGTTGGGTTTTGGGAACCATCCAAGTGGGTCGCTAAAATTCGGTCTTTCCATCCAGATTCCAGTGATATCCTTCTCAAGATAAACATGACTGCCGGACACTCAGGATCCAGTGGTCGATTGTCCATGCTAGAAGAAGATGCGTGGATAAACGCCTTTATTATCCATTGTTCGCAAGTCTAGATATCATTCAACCAAATTTTGTATGAACTCTATGTGCCACCCCTGTTTTCTAATGAACTTCGGCGCAACGTGCTGGTTCAATACCGATTGGGTCTATCTTCTGAAGGCTTTTGCTGTCCCTCATACATGAGACTCCTATGTACCATCGATGGAAGCCAACAGCCGAATGTGATACCATAAAGTATCGATTTGGAGGATGAATGCTACTATTTTGGTTGCCACTCAGTATGGCTCAAGCTCTCGAGACAGACGTGGTGAAAACAGACCGTGACTATACTATGGAACTCAATCTACGGGCAAGACAACTTCTTGTACCCAATCGTATATTGGACACATGGTTCTACAACTCCGATACAGTAGGAGCATACCCTGAAGCACGCCCAAGTATCAGTGCGCAGGTATTTGGACTGGAATATGCCTTCACAAATGAACAACGTTCGTGGATTATTTGGGGTGAATACATGGCATCTGGTCTGGAGGAAGGCTATTGGGATGACGTCGACACTGGAGAAACCATCGATCATGATGATGGCGACTGGGTTAGGCCCGACAATTTCAGCGGTTGGTGGGGTGGATTCAACTACAACTACATCGTACCGATAACGCCTGCGGATAAACCTGTTCATTTGGACTTCATTGCTGGTGGCGGTGCTGGTGTAGGATACGTCACAGGGGACTTAACGTACTGGCGACCAGGCACAGCCATCGAGACAGACTGTGAACCTGCTGCGCCTGCCTATGTCAGACGCAATGTATGCCCTTCAGATGGGGTTAAAGAGTTCCCTCGATTTCTTCCAATGGTTGATGTCACTCTAGGTCTACAGCTCAATTTTGCCGACCGTGCACACATTCGTCTTGAAGGTGGTTTACACGACATGCTGTTTTATGGAATATCTGGTGGTGGACGATTTTGATCCCAAAGCCCTTCGGATTTGACCTTATTTGTGGACACATGGAATTGGATTGGTTACAATAAAATTCAGACTCTTGGTGTCCGCAGGTCATCATGTCAATATTTAGTTACTGTTATTGAATCAATACTTTGGAGTTTCTGTGATTTTAGTACGAATCCGCGAACACGAACCATTCGAAAAAGCCATGCGCCGTTTCCGCCGTAAAGTAGAGCGCGAAGGCATCCGCAAAGACATTAAGAAGAATAGCTTTTACTTGAAGCCTGGCGAAAAGAAGCGTCTCAAGCAACGATTGGCTGAAAAGCGTCGTCGTAAGGCAATACGTCGTTCTAGAAATCGCTAAGACAAACGTTAATTAGACAGCGATACAGATGGCAACCAATGGTTGCCATCTGTCTTTTTTTATGCAAAAGTATTATTAATGCAGGACTTCGCTGGCTAACCACACGATACTCTAGAAGGATTTCAGCCCCTGTTATCTTACGGTTTGTAGCAAAGATACTGAGCGTCATCCCAGCGACTCAACTGCCCTTCTGACAAGTTGGAAAACTGAGTGATATCACTTGTACACAATCGTTCTGGCTCAATCTTTTGTTCTAAGATAAGTCGCTCGAAGGGTAGGAGAGTATCCATTCCTTCAAGAATAGCGAATTGTTCTCTGATCCAAATCCAATTTGGTGATGGTTTCAATACCTCAGTCAGAACATGAACATAGTCCACCCAAATATCAGAGGTCAACTGAGGAATCGTATCCAACCAGTCCGCCAATGCATTCAACAGTGCAATGTCTCGTTGCGCGGAATACAGTTGCGTGTGATGCAATCTCAAAGACCAAGACACAGTCAACCATTTTGCACATTCAACTAGACTGGGGTTGTTCATATCGAGTGCTTGAACGGCTTTGAGCGTCAACAATCCTTGTTCGTTTCTTAGTAAAATTCTGAAGTGATGGTCTTCAGCCAAGCACTGCAAGGCATACTGCTGACTTCGATCCAAATCTTCAATCGACCACTCGAGTCTCCCTCGCTCTGCAAAGGATTTTGCCGCGACAGCGAAAAATATTTCTTTTCCGACGAGCTGTGAATCAATGATTTCTATAAATGGACCATCCAATCCTTGCATCCACATTTTTTGAGCTTGCTGAAGCTGCTGATAATCTACGCCTTCAGTGGTATTCTGTTTGCCTTTCAGACAGGAACAGAATAATAGTGCTGTGATGAGAATGCATCGTGTCCAATGCCCGAGTGGTGGAATTGGTAGACACGACAGACTTAAAATCTGTTTTCCGTACGGAAGTGCCGGTTCAATTCCGGCCTCGGGCACACTCTTTTTCACGATGCAATAATCATGGTTCAAAATTTCACGGTAAAAAGTTCCATACTCATTGGAACTTCATATCGTATTGTATGATAATCGGGGCATGATCAGATAGCTTTGGTTCGCGAGGAATCTCTACCGAGGTTGGTACCCCCCAATTCTTTGACATAAGTTGATAGTCGATACGCCAGCCAACATTCTTTTCTCGGGCTGTCTTCGATCGATTGCTCCACCAAGAGTAAATCTCCAAGTCTGGGTGCGCAATCCGCAGGGCATCGCGCCATCCACTCTCCAATGTATCCGTCATCCATTGACGCTCGTGCGGTAAAAACCCCGATTTCTTGGCATTGGCTTTATCATGAAAGATATCGAGTGCCGTATGTGCAATATTCACATCTCCACAAATGAGGACCGCCTTGTCTCCATCAATATTCTGAGCCATCCACGGCGTCAAATGCTTGAGAAAATCATCTTTCAAATCTTGTCTGTGCTGGCCAGAAGTCCCAGAGGGGAAATACATACTCCATACGATACAGGTCTCAAACTCCATTCCTATGACGCGACCTTCCCTGTCCGCCCAGTCTAGACCAATGGTACGATGCACGGCTATCGGTTCACGCTGACTCCAAATCGCCACAGATGAGTACCCAGCCTTTTCAGCGTCCACCTGAGCCCAATGCCACTTCTTGTCGGGTTCAAACTGCCCAAGTAGTCTCTCTTGTGCAAACCGGACCTCTTGCAAACACAGAACATCTGGATTGACTTCTTCCAGCCAATCAAAGAACCCTTTGCGTACACAGGCCTTGAACCCGTTGCAATTTAGCGTTGCCACTTTCATAGTCACTCCTGAGAAGTCTTCAAATGTCAAATGGACTGATACCAACCGGTCGACGTCTCTATAGCCTCAATCTCTATATTCATGGCGTCGACATCCATCGATTGTCCTGCTCGAAGTTCGTATTGATGTAAGTCAGCACGTATGAATATTTTGCCTTGATCACAGGTAAAACGATACGTCGATACTTCTGTTCGCTGCACCACGGGTATTGTGTCCCCTTCGTCCAAAACAATATTACCACGCTTCGGCAATGGGTCTGGCTTTTCAGCACCCAGTCCAAACAGATTGTGTGTCCCGCCAATCAAATCTTGAGGCGATAGGACTCGTACTTGAACGTTGGGAAATGCCTCTTCTTTGAGTACATCATCATCCAGAATCTGCAACTGAGAGCGAAGGGCCTCCCTATGAGATTCCGACGAGTCCATCGCTCGTTCTACATCGTTCAACACATCTTGTTTATCCCCATCGAGTACTTCGATACCAGGTTCCATACCAATATTGGGAAACCACATTTGGATCGATTCTTTTAACGCATCCTTCATCGCTATTTTAGACTCGATGTCAACATCATCGATCGACGCATCAAATTCTTTCAGAATTTTATCGATGAAAGAATCGTCTTTCGGCGGACGTTTGGACATCAGACCTCCAAGTGAATACACAACCTATGTGCCTACACATTCTAACATATCTCCATTCTTCAAGACAATCAACGACCTCTTTCATCAACCTGGTTCTTCTGCTTTTCATCGCTTGAACTGGGTCGTATGGCTGTTGGTTCTGTCTTCTATTTGCTTACTTTTCATCACACTATACGTTGGTGAAACCCATCCATGGATACCCACACTCGATTATATCGATGGAATCCTGATCTGGATCTTCGGCATCGAATATATCCTACGTATTGCCTCATACAGGCCACCCGTTTTGGAGATCTTGAACCTGTCCAAGGTGGAGCGTCTGCGACACAACATCACCGAACGACTTGTCTTTGCACTCAAACCACTCAACTTGATCGATCTCATCACCGTACTTGGGGGTACACCAGCCCTTCGTGCACTGCGTGTTTTTCGCATGCTGAAGCTGTTTCGGATCATGCAAACCTTTGATGTTTTACGATACAGCAATCCATTTTACGGAATACTCGATGCCTATGAGAAGAATCAACTACTCTATGCCTTTGGATTCTTTATTCTTCTAGGATCCACAACGTTGGGTGGCATCTCTATTTATATGGCAGAACACCAACTCAACGAAGGCATCACGACGGTAGCCGATGGTTTATGGTGGGCTATGGTTACCTTAACCACCGTTGGATATGGAGACATCTCACCAGTGACCGGAATTGGACGTGTTGTGGGTGGTTCCTTAATGGTTGTGGGAATGTTTACCCTCGCCTTGTTTGCTGGAATTGTCAGTCAAACGTTATTATCATCGGTTTTAAGCTTGAGAGAGGAACAATTTCGTATGAGCAGCACCATGAAACACCTTGTCATCTGTGGATACTCTACAGGAGCCCGTTCGCTTCTAACCACCTTAGAAGAAGAGTTTGACTTCAACGCACTCAAACCCATCATCCTAGCGCCATTTCCACGCCCACCAGATATCCCTGTAGACTTTGAATGGATTCAAGGAGATCCCACAAAAGAACATGAACTAGACAAGGTTCGATTGGTATACGCCGAAGCATGTATCGTTGTAGCGGATCAACACAACAATCCTCAGACGGCAGATGCACGAACCATCTTGACCATATTCACACTGCGTTCGTACCTATCGAAGCATCCAATCACAAAAACGAGACAGCAACCGGTGACTATTGCGGTTGAAATTCTAGAAAACGAAAATATTGAACATGCAGAAACCGCCGGAGCAGATGAAATCGTATCGTCTACCAAGCTTGGATATTCAATGCTGAGCCACGCCGTAAACCAGAGAGGAAGCGCCAAAATCTTGGACTCCATTCTGTCGGCCAAATCTCAAAACCTATACATCACTTCAAAGGTTGAAGGGTATACGCTCGACAAACCGTTTCTCACAGTCCAAGAGGATCTACGGCAGTTCTATGGCATCTTGGTCATCGGGATTCAACATGGAGATCACTCCACGATCAACCCTCCTGACAACACCACTTTTGAAGCGGGTGACGGCATCATATATTTAAGTCACCACAGTATTGACAAGCCATATGTAGCACCACCGAACAAGAACCAGGATCTCTCGTCTTCGAAATAGCGGCTCTTCACACCTGTGCACTTGAATTGGGCAGGCAAAAGGGCTACATGTAGCAATCTTTATCACATACTTTCAGGAGTTTATCATGGCACGAGGCTTGTTCTTTAGCGAATACAACATTGGCGATTCATTCACGACGATTCGTCGCACCATCACCGAAACAGACGTCGTAATGTTTGCAGGCTTATCTGGCGATTACAATCCCTTACACACAGACGCAGTCTTTGCTGAAAGCACGCCTTTTGGACAACGCATCGCTCATGGGATGCTCGTCAGCAGTATCTCTACTGGATTATCACAAACACTGGGTATATTTGAAGAAACAACGATTGCTTTGCTTCAACAAACATTCAAGTACACAGGTCCAACATTTTTTGGCGACACCATTCACCTCAAACTGACAGTCTCTGGTGTAAAACCTTCATCCAAAGGCGGTAAAGGCGTGGTCACTTTTGACTCAGAGATCGTCAAACAAGATGGATCTGTTGTCAATCAAGGTCAATGGGTCGTCATGTTCCGCGATAAGTAAATATTCTACTTCTATGAACGATGTCTATTGGGGTGTAGGAGATACAATCCCTTACGACTTTTGGGATTGAATCAAGCTCTACGAACCAGAATCTATTGCTCTCCAAGTACGGTCAACTCTAAAGGCTCCGTCTCATTTCCAGACCAATCCCAGACCGTTGCCCAAAAGGCAAACTCGGTTAGCCTTGCGCAAGGCAACTCGGGGACCTGCTCTGCATGATAAGAATAAATACACTCTTGGCCATCACAATACAATGCGTCGGAAAACACCTCTTCATCTGTTTCCAAATCGTACGCGGTCCATTCCCCTTCTTTCAGGTCGGAAACTCCTTGTGGATCGATTGCATTCACATTGATGTACGTGACGATCACCCCTGACTCGCCTGTTGTGCAATAGACTTCACCATTTTGAATAAGGGGGTCGGTTGCGCCAGGCTCCCATTCATAATCTGAGATGACATCACTACCGCTTTCTTTTGCTTGACCAGGTGCGCAAGCAACAAGACTAAGTGCGAACATACTTCTCCACATAAACCCTCCAATTCTCACTCTTATACTATAACATACCCTGTGGTAATTATTGAATACTCCACGCATCTCTACCCACCATCAAAAAATAACCCCCTCATTAAAAAAATAAAAAGCCCCACATCGTGAGGCTTTCATCAGCACAAACCTAGCAATTAAGATTCTTTTTTCAATGTGTATCCAGTATTTACGAGCTCGGTTTCCAGTTTCTTGGCATCGATCTTAGCATTGTCAAAAGCCACTTCAACTTTACCGGTTTGATAGTCAACAGCGCTCGCAAGTACGCCTTCGACTCCGTTCAAGTGTGTTGTAACTTTCGAAGAGCAAGAGCCGCAAGTCATACCGTTCAATACAAAAGATGCGTGTGCCCCTTCTGTTTCGGCAACTTTTGCTGCTGCCTCTTGAAAGGCTGCTGCATCAGCCATCGGACATGCATCTGCAGAATTTAGGGTTGAAAAGCCAAGTACGAGTGCCATCAAAAATGTTTTGTACATCGTTTCTCCAAAGGTTTTGATAGGGTTAACAGTTAGTTTCTGTACATTAAATGTATCTGATGTTAGAAAAATTCCAACTGCACTATGCTTTTTTTCACACTTCTCTTCCATTTCTCTCTATGATTCCCTGCACTGTTCAATATTTAGTTCTCTCATCCAACCCAGATGTACACGATAATTTATGCAATGTACTTGAAGGAACCCTATCCACCTGTGATCCTTCACTGGAAAGTGTCGTTCAACATTGTACAGAAACTCTTCCACATGCAATCATTGTTGACACTGCCAATCCTATCTTTACAGCAACCTGGTTTTTTAGTCTCCGTAAGCAGTTTGAAACTTCAGAATTTCCGATCATTGTCATTGCACATGACAAAAATATAACTCTAGAAGATGCCCTCTCATTTCTATCTAGGGTAACCATCTTTCATGCAGACCAGGAGTCTTGGGGCACTCTGGCTACGTTTGCTGAAATGTTGGTCGACGAATATCTGAGAGATCCCTTTTACGAACGACTGCCAAATTTACAAACGATTGAGCGCCTTAGTCACCTATGGATCAAACAAACCAGCGCACGGATCTATTATGGACGGTTGAATGACACGGGCGAATGGACTTATGGATATTCATTGAACCTGTATAGAGGAGGTCTACGGGAAGCATACGCAAAAGAGGCGTTTGATCATCTCTTACGTGATCCCAATCCTTCAATAGAGATCACATCCGATACAGATTTGGGAGACTGGTTAAGCGTTGGTGAATTGCTGTATACTGCTTTAAAACCATGGACAAAACCGGGGTTTCTTCGCATCCGACAATGGTATGCCCTCGCACCAAATGGTACCAAATCCGACATCGCCAAGGATTTACCCTTGTCCTTACCCACTCGAAAACTCTTGTTTGGACAGTTTGATCCGGCCACATGCATCGCTGATCGACTCAAAACTCTCGGCGTTCGAAGTATGCAAATTGAGGCTGAAATAGAGATTCTGATTCGACTTGGACTGTACCGCATTGAGACACAATCCGCTATCCAACAGGAGAGCATCAGTCACAAAACGCTGCCACAGGTTCCAGGGACTCGTTGGAAACCATTTTTACAACAGGCTCTTGAAGATGCCCTGTCACAATCGTTCAGCAACAATCTTTGGAAACGATTTAATTGGAGCCCTGACAAGCCAATAGACAAACAATATCAGCACACGATTCTCCAGCTCGATCTATTCAACGATCTGATGGATCCAAACAGCCGCAGAAACCTGAGTCTTATTCATGATATAGCCGTCCAAACACATCAGTTGTTAACGCGGTGGGAACACACGTGGACCTCTTTTGAGCCGTTATCAGAGACTGAGTTTTCAAATTTATTCGATGGTATCTCTGCGATGCGTCGTCAAAATATCAGAGGTGCTCTTCAGGCTTTGACAAATCAAACGCATCCTTTGCTCAGAGGACTTCGCTCTTGGATTCATTGTCAGCAAAACCCCTCCAATACATCTCTCATCCGCAAGGAGCTGTTAACCCTGACCAGTATCTTAGATTCTATCGACAATTCGGTTCTACTCTTTGAATCGTATACTGTCGCGATGCATATGATGCTCGAGCACTGGTCGATGGCAAACCGGCGACTCCAAAACCTCCCCAACTCCCATCAAAAACGGTCTTTGGACTGGGCGGTTCACACACGAAACCTCTCCCCAAACCTATTTGTCTTTCATATGTGGTAAGAGGCATATCTGGTAAAAGGCATATGTGGTAAGAGACATATGGGGTAAAACGGTCAGTCA
>CAJWHX010000049.1 GCA_913040875.1 uncultured Pseudomonadota bacterium
CAATAGACATCGGTACCCAGCCAAAATTGGTCGCCCATCCACCAGACTTGCTGGCCGCTCATCCACTGCGGAACGTTGGGAAGGGTGTTGCCAAACAAAGAGTCATCCGATGAACGGTTTTCACTGTGGTTGAAGGTGACGCTCCCCGTCCAAGACCACGAGGGAAACGCAATGGTCCAGTCACTTTCCACACCCAGCATTCGAGTGCGTTCAAAGTTCATCGGAATTGATTCACGCTGGGCATTCTGCACAAAGATGATTTCGTCTTTGGTGTCTCTGGCAAATAGGGCAAGCTGTACATGATTTAGCCAGTGTAGCGGTTGCTGACGTGTCCAACCGATATCGACAGTGGTGCCGAGTTCCGGACGCAGGTTTGGATTTCCAATGATGGCCCCGCGGTTCCCGTATATTTCTGAAAAGTCTGGGGGCCTAAATCCGCGAATCATAGAGATCCACACGTGGTCTCGTTCGGTGATGTGATGCAACAGGGAGGTTTTGGGGGCAAACACAACGGTATCCGGTTGGGTGGTGAGCCAGTGCGTATTGACCCTCGAAGACCATTCCCAGTTGGCACCGATGAACTCTTGTCCGACCTGCACTTGTTGACTGAACCGCTGATGGTCAGTGTCTTCAATCTGTTCATGCGCGAAGTCCATTCTGGATGACCAGCCGATACTCGGAAACCAACGTTCTGAATCGGTCCATCGATGGAATCCCCTGAGACCAATCGAGTGGTACGACCAGTCAATCATCAGATTGCCCTGACCGAGATTCCCGTTGGTGTCATCGAGTATTTCTCGCTGCTGGGTGTGCCACACTTGCAGATCGTGATGAGACTTTGCTCTGGTCCAGTCTCGGTTTAGTCCCGTCAAGTGTCGGTTGCTGTGTAAGCGCATGTCGGGTGTTGGAATGATGATGTGACCAGGTATCCCTTGCAACTTACGAGCCCCTGTATGCACCAGTTCTGTTTTTCCCAGTGTCCACGTCCCCAAGAAGTTGCCCTGCGTAACATCGTTGTTGACGCGGGTTTTCCAGCGATCGTCTTCTGAATTGAAGGGGGTATTTCGATTGTCAAAATAGGGGTAGGCGTTGCTGGCAAACAATCCAGACACGAAGATGTTGCCACTGGTTTTCCCTACTTCAAAAGGCGTGGAGCCACGTAGCCAAGCGTTGTTCCAAGAATCGATGCCCGTGTGCGTAGACTTTGTACCGTTGTCCAAGGTGTGCATGTCCAATACGCCACCGATGGTAGATGACATCAGGTGAAGTGGACTGTGCGAGCGATAGACGGTCATCGATCCCAGCATGCGCAAAGGGATGTCTTGTAGATTGACACTGCTGTTGCCATCTGGATTCAGTGGAACCCCGTTCAACAGGATCAGGTTCTGACGGGTAGAAGTCCCCCGAATGGAGATGGTGGCCTGCGTGCCCAAACCGCCCATGTCTCTAACCAATACACTACTTTGACGTTGCAACAGTTCTGCGATTGTTGTCGTGTTGGGGATGCTGTCATCTATGACCATCTCTGTACTGGCACTGGTTTGCGGCGCTGTGTCTTCCACAATGATCGTTCCGCCATTCGTGGTTTCCTCTGCGTGTACCAACCCTGTCAGCCAAATCCAGAACACTCTAATTTCTCCCGTTCGCTCTTCTATATCCCGTTTACTGAACAGGTTTGTTACGTGCGCCCAATGGGGTCCATCGGTTCTGGAATCCCAGCCTCTTCAAACGTTGTCATCTCGGCAAGACAGCGGCAGGCAGACTGAACGAGTGGAATAGCCAGTGCAGCACCGGCCCCTTCACCGAGACGAATCCCCAAATCTAGCAGAGGCTCGAGTCCGAGGTCTTTGAGCATGTGTACATGGCTTGGTTCAGAGGATTGAGTTCCTGCTATCAATACAGACGTCACCTTCGGATTGAGGCGACTGGCGATCAGCGCTGCGGCACCAGTGATGAATCCGTCGAGGACAACTGGTATGCGTCGTTCTGTGGCTTCCAGAATAAGGCCCACCAACCCTGCAATTTCAAAACCGCCCAGTCGTTGCAAGATCTGAAGTGGAGACGAGAAGTGTTCTTGATGCAGGTCGAGCGCCTTTTGAATGAGTACCGCTTTCCGAGAGAGCGTCTCCGTCCCAACTCCGGTTCCAATACCCACAACCTCTGATACAGACAGGTTCAGTATCGCACAAGCGATGGCACAGGCTGAAGTGGAGTTACCAATGCCCATCTCGCCAACACCGATGATACTCGGTGTAGACTCCGACAGTACCTTTCGCCCGCGTTCGATTGCAATTGCGCATTCTTCCAACGTCATGGCTGATTCTGTTGAGAAGTTTCGCGTCCCGCGTCTCACTTTGGCATCGATCACACCGGTTGCCAACGAGAAATCGTGGTCTACCCCCATATCAACGACCTTGAGAGTTTGATTGTTTTCTCGTGTAATGGCGTTGATGGCTCCACCGCCCGACACAAATTGGATCACCATCTTCGCGGTCATCTCTGGGACGTAGGCACTGACTCTTTCCTCAGTGATACCGTGGTCACCAGCCAGCAGATAGATTCCTGCAGTGTCTAAGGTGGGTCGGTCGGTTTGTTTAAGGGCACACACCTGTAAGGAGATGGATTCCAGTCTTCCGAGACTCCCTTTGGGTTTGGTGAGGTTCTCTTGGCGATTGGAAGCAGATTGGAAATCGAAGGCTGCCGATGGTAATTGTTCTGGTTGCGTAGAATCTACAGATTCCGTATCGTCTGTTAGATAGGGTTCATTCCAGCCATTGTTGAACACGACATCCTTAAGCGCTTCTCGTTGTCTCCATCCCACAGCCTCCAATAACGGAGTTTCTGGAAATTCCACTGGATATCCGACGGTCATGTAGGCGATGATGCTCACGTGTGAGGGGATATTTAGGATCTCTTTTACACTATCTGGCTCCATGATACTGAGCCATCCCATGCCAATCCCTTCCGCACGTGCAGCCAGCCACATGTTTTGTACGGCAAGACAGGTACTGTACACATCGGTCTCTGGAATGGTGTGGCGTCCCAAGACTTGCTCTCCGCCACGCGTGTGATCACAGGTAATAATGATGTTGAGTGGAGAGTCCAAGATGCCCTGCAGTTTAAGAGCTCCATAGTGAACGTGTCGTTCGTCTTCCCAAACAGCGGCGGCACGCTCATTGCACTCGACAAAGTGGTGATGCACCTGTGTTCGTTTATCCACATCGTTCAATACAATAAAGTTCCACGGTTGCATCATGCCTACAGATCCAGCCGCATGACCAGCCCGTAGAATTCGATGTAAGGTCTCTGTTGGGATTGGATCCGGACGATACATGCGAATATCTCGCCGAGCTAAGATGGCTTTGTATACAGCACTGCGTTCGTCTACCGAAAAATCATTCTTTGCCATTGAGTACTCCAATCTTTTCCCACGTCAGATGGGGGACGGGGGTCGACATTGCCGCCTCCCAAGACGCTCCAGCAAGAACTCTGAGGGTTCGAACCACACCGGCGTGGGCGATTAAAACAGGTTCGGTAGACAATGTTGTCTGAGAGAGCCAGGCTTTGACTCTGTCTCGCAACATAGCGATATTTTCTCCATCAGGAGGGATAACGTGTTGCCAATCGCCACACCATTCTTCCCATCTGTGTGTATCCAATGTTTGAAGGTCGTCGTAACTTTGTCCTTGCCAAGACCCCATCGAAATCTCTCTCAGATTTGGGTCGACTTGCACCGATACCTTCCAAGACTTTGAACACAGGTTTGCCAACGTGTGGCATCTTGGCAGATCAGAAGTCCAAAGTTCCGTTGGTGTAACGGGCGTCGACTCAAGGACTCGTTTCACAGCCTCATCCCAAGATATCGATATCGGGACAGGAGATTGACCAATACAGAGTCCGTTGGACTGTGTCGGAGGGTGTCTACAAATCCAAATGTGTGTCATGCGACCACCATATAGAGCACCGCCAACTCGGTAATCTGCTGTGTGGCTCCCAGAAAGTCACCCGTCAGTCCTCCAACGCGTTTTTGAAAACGCCATCCTAATATGGCTGTAACGACCAAGACAAGTCCCCACAGTTGAAAGGCATGGATAAGGTCTAACCATTGAATATAGACGGCAAGACTAGTGATAGCGAAGCCGAATCCACATACAATACCGGCTTGAATCTTACCGGATCGAGCCACGTCTCTTGATTTTGAAGTATCGTCTGTTCTTCGAGCATAGGGGAGGAGTCCCAATAGGGCTACTGGAGCAACCCGGGATAGACTTTGTCCCAGAAGCCAGCCTTTGACGTGATCGATTTCAAGTAGTAACGAACATCGAATAGCCAACACAGAAACGACGCCGAGTGTACCGAATGTTCCTATTCTACTGTCTTTGAGAATCCTTAGGACATCTTCTGCTGTGTATCCACCACCCATAGCATCGCAGGTATCGGCAAGTCCATCTTCATGGAAACCACCGGTGATCAAAAATCCAATCGTGACGGTGAGTAGAACCGCTGAAAGTGACGACACACCTTGTGCAAGACCCCACCAAACAGCAGCATACAATCCGCCAAGAAACAGACCAACAACTGGAAACCACATCGATATCCACGTCCATGTTTCCTGTGGATAGGGAAATCCACCCACTGGAATTCGCGTCAAGAATGTCCATGATGCTCGAAATGAATTGACGCAAAGTTGAAGAATGGAGGTCATAAAATCCCTACACAGAGGCTGACAATATTGTATGCATCTTTGTAACGACAATTGTGATATTTGCAACGATATACAAGGGTATACTCATCAGAGAGTTAGACGCTCGAGATTTTATAAACCTGAATGATACCCTACGCTTCTTCGACAGTGTATCCAGCTTCTTTCCACGCCACGTTTCCACCATCCAAAATGCGGACATTGGTGTACCCATAATCCTTGAGTAACTTTGCCGCTACTGAAGCGACCAAACCGAGTGTACAGGTGGTAATGATGGGTCGGTCTTTATCTTCAAGACAGGGTGCTCTATACTCTTCCGGCATACTGTGGTCTGCTTTAAAATAGAGTGTCCCCATTGATACATTCTCCGATCCTGGGATGATTCCGGTAAGAGAAAGATCTTCTTTGTCCCGAATATCCAAGACCAGTGTGTTTGGCTCATTGTCTAAAGCCGCCCGGACTTGATCTGGGGTGAGGGCTTCGATATTGGTGCGGGATTCTTGTACGAGTTCTGTAAAGTTGTCTGACATGTTGATTCCTCTGTAATGAGATGGACAGAAACAGTTTGCCCTTCTTCTTAGCCTAATTTTTACTGTGGAGAAGTCGATTATCAATCTCATGTATTAAATCAATGAGACCATAGAGGAAATTGCCATCAAAGTTCTTAAAATCTGGTTCAAACTGAGACTAAGCGAAGAACAACTGTGCGATGGCTAGTCCGAACCCTACCGTAGCATACATCACTTTGCCAACCATACTTACTCCCAAACCAACCATGTGAGCTAAACCCGCTTTGTGTGCACGTTGGATTCGATACGGTTCGTCTGGGGGCAACTCTTTGAGTTCTCCAACTCGACCTCCGAAATAGGCAAAACCAAAGATGAGTAAAATACCAATAAAAACGGATGGTAGAACCCCCGTTCCAAATGTGAATAATGTGAATCCTCCCCCTCCAGTACAGCTGACAAAGCAGGCGAGGATGACCCCGAATAGAGCATATCTTCCAGATGTTTTACTCGAACCGCCCATCTGTGACACAATTCCCGGAGCCATAAAGTCGGCAACGGTCATGACAATTCCAAGCACGATTGAAATGATACAACACGTCCAGCTACCTTGAGATGCTCCGGATCCGATACCGACTTGGATCAGGAGATTTCCGAGTGCTGTCAGTGGTGGACCAGGGAGCACTGGTAGCAAGGAACCCACAAATCCTGACAATAAAAATAATCCTCCAATACTGAAAAAGACTACTGACATGAGTTCCATATTTACCTCGACTTAGGGAACGTTGGTGATGCCTTTCTCGATAGCTATCTGATAAAGGTTACTGTTCAGGGGATAGTAGAATCTCTGGTACCACTTCTACCTGTCCCATAAAATGTTCTTCCATACATTGGTTGTGGCATTCGTTTTGGATTTGTTCAGCGCCGACCGATTCAGCCTGCCTTGATTGAATGCAGGTTTCTGTGCACGTTGCGATTTGTTGTTGATTGGCATCGAGCTCTGCCTGGGTGACATCTGGGACGTTGCATCCAATTTTGACCCCTTCAGGACAGTCATCAGATTCAGAAAGAATGGGCGCGGATTTTGGTATAGGATCCACTGTTGGGGTAGGCTGTTTTGCACAACCAAGCAAACAGATCAAAGAGAGCAGACAACTTTTGGACATGGCGATTCCGATGTGATTGGTTTGGGATTAAGATAGCACTATTGCACAAAGTGTGTCGTTTGAGTAGGGATTCAATGACCAAATTTCTATTAGAGCCATTTTTTGAAGTCATCGAGATAGTGCCGCCCAATAGACTTAGTACCTGTGCTCGATTGCTGATGAGTTGATGGGAGTGGTCAACATATATGAGTGTGTGGCAATCTACCATCGGATTTATTTGGATTCGATATAGTTAATTGAGTCCATTGAATCACGGTCACAATCTATATTTGGTCTGATAGTGATGAGCAGACTCATGAATGAGTGTAGTAGCCAGAGAGGGTCATTCGGTTGCCATTGTGATAACACTGTACACTCTCACCTGGTTGGACAGGCAATCCACTGACGAACCGATGATTTTCGCGAGACTCGTAGATGTATTGACCGTTAATCTTTAACGCTCCGATGTAACTTCCAGGATAAGATTGTACAACATCGGTGATCATGAATGTTTGCGTTGTATTGTTTGTGTACAGGGTATCCCAAGAATTACAGGATGCATTGAAACTTGAAATTGGATTGTTTCCAGTGCTAACGTTGGGTCCTTTGGGATAAGCACTGGCGGTTTGTAGAGAATCAACCAACACAGATGCACAAAGTAATAGAAATCCGAGTGACAAGAGAGTTTTGGGGTTCATAATTTAGCTCCGTGTAAAAACGTAGATAGGATAAGGAGTACACCAAGTCAGGTTGGAGTGAGGTTTGTTGTAAACATTTACGGTTTTGTTCTGTATAGATTCGCGTTGCTGGTTACGAAAGAAGTTTGTAAATGAGCAATGCAACCACTATACTAGACATACAGCTATATTGACTGGCATATATTATTAATGTTTGACTTTAACAGGAGAAACAAAATGATTTTTGTAACACTTGGATTATTGACCGCTTGTGGACCAGACAACATGACGAGTTTCGACCACAATGGTGTGGATCGTGAGTATTTGCTTTACGCTCCCACAAATGAGAGCAGTGAATCAAAACCACTTCTCCTCAATCTTCATGGCTTCGGCGGTACGGCAAACAGTCAAATGGAGTGGGCGGATATGCGAGATCTTGCTGATGCCAACAACTTTTTGCTGGTCTATCCTCAAGGTGCAGAGATGAGTGGGTCATCCCATTGGAATTCGAGTCTTCCAGGTGAAGACAACAAAAGCACGTCGGATGACTTTGGGTTTTTGAATGCGCTGGTGGATTACCTGATTGCCAATAACAATGTCGATGCCGATCGAGTGTATGTTGGTGGTTATTCGAACGGTGGATTTATGAGCTATTCACTCGCTTGCTACCACAGCGACAAATACGCTGCTATTTTTGCGGTCTCGTCAACGATGACCAATTCTTTTGAAGGCGATTGTGCGCCTACACGACCCCTTTCAGTACTCAGCGCAAATGGAACCGACGATGGGGTCGTACCATATAACGGCAGCGAAGTCTACAATAGCCAAGCTGATGTCGCCGATTATTGGAAAACGCACAACAATATCACAACAGATGCAGAAGTCACCGACATCACGAGTGCAATTCAGCGTACGAGTTACACCGGTGGTGACAGCGGTACAGCGGTTGATCATTATCGACTGGAAGGCGGTACTCACGTTTGGCATGAGGACGATTTTGGAGGCTCTGATCTCAATACTCTCGTGTGGGAGTTTGTCTCTGCTCACAGCTTAGACGGGGCTGTAGAGTAGAGTTCCAGCCGAACAGTTGTCTTATTGAGATAGAAAGTCTCATAGGATTTCGTTGGGACGTTGCCCTTCGATGTTGTCATTGAACCAAACATGACCGTCATGAGATTCGGGTACATCCAGTAAGTATTCTCTGGTTACACCGTCTTTGGTAATGCTTCGGTATCCGCTTGCAGAGGCGGTCTCACAGATATCATCGGCGGATGATTTGTCGGCGCATCCCCATGAAACGAAAGATAGAAGGCTGAAGGTGATGTGGGTAGAATTCATGGTTGTACTCTTGCGATATATGATGTCAATCTATAAATAGAGATGTTGAGAGTGTAATTACTTTGTTGTATGAAGGCATGACGTGATTGCACAACTGAAATGATATCAAGGTAGTGGGATTGTATGATGATTTGGAGGATGAGATGAAGAGTTTTTCAGACTTTCATGTAGATTGGATTAAAGCCTGTGAAAAGAATCAAGGATTGTTATCGACGTTGCAAGCTAAAGTACCAACGTTACTGCTGCATCCAGATGAATCGTACGTACGACAAGGAATAAACATTCTTATATCCTTAGATGGACTGCCATTTGTTCTAGAAAAGAAGAATGGAGAAGTTGAGATATCCAACAAATACAGTGAAAATCGTATGGTCGTAGAAAAATGCATCATTGAAGAGGTCGTTCAACCACAATCGAAATGGTTTGGACTGTATGATTCGGGCGGCTTCGATAAGATGTATTCAAGAACAGTTGAAAATGTAGAGTGGGGTGCTCTATCTGAGTCTGTACAACAAATATTGCTTAGTGATGTAAAACCGATGGTAGATATTCCAGATAAAAAATATTCTATTGGTAAGTACTTAGTGACCCAAGCCTTATGGGAAAGTGTGATGGGAAACAACCCCAGTTGTTTCAGAGGTGCTAGTCGTCCAGTTGAGTTGGTGAATTGGTTGGATTCTGTGGTGTTTTGCAATCAATTGAGTGAGAAGGAAGGGTTGGACAAAGTATATACATTTCCCGACGGTATGGAGTCAATACTGATAAATAAAACTGGATTGGTTCAGAATCGCTGGATTTACCACGAAGAAATTGAAGTGTCTCAGAATCTAAATGCCAATGGCTATCGATTGCCTACCGATTGGGAATGGTACTTTGCTGCCAAGGCCAATCAAGATTTTAAGTATGCAGGGGGTGATAATTTAGATGAGATTGCCTGGACAAAACAAAATAGTACTGGTCGAACCCACGGGGTTGGTCAAAAGAAGCCCAATGGTTTCGGTTTGTATGATATGACTGGAAATGTCTGTGAATGGTGTTGGGATTGGTTTGAAGGCAAAGAAGACCATATTCCAGTCGAAGGGTCTACAGGTCCTGTGAGGGGGGTATCCGGTAGAGTGTGTCGCAGTGGTTCTTGGGGAGATAAGAGTTGGTGGCTTCTGATACCGTCTTATCGTAGAGATGCTGGTAGCATTCGTTTTAACTATCGTGGTTTTCGTGTTTGTAGAACCATTCGATAAAGTGATAAGTCAGGAGCATGTTGTTGGTGGAATATTCTACTTATCTTTTACTTGTCCAATTGAGATGATTGTTTGCACAGTCAGTTCATCGTAACAGTGATGTTTGGGAGGTGTATTGTCCAGCGGCGTTTTTTGAGCCCAACAAAAAACAGAAAAGCCCCAATCTTTCGACTGAGGCTTTAAGATACACCCTAAGGGATTCGAACCCCTGACCTTCTGGTCCGTAGCCAGACGCTCTATCCAGCTGAGCTAAGGGTGCATATGGTATCTGGATTGTATACCGTGTGGAGATGGAGGGATTCGAACCCTCGGTCAAGGTTTCCCCCAACACTCGATTAGCAATCGGGCTCCTTCGGCCACTCGGACACATCTCCTTATCACGATGTACATATCTTGTCAAAGAAAAGACACTGTATTCAGCGACTCCTTTCCAACAGATATTGCTGTCAAAAGACAACCTATGTTAAAGAACATTTAGAGTGAGGTGACTGGGGGATTCGAACCCCCGGTAGCTACTAACTACGACGGTTTTCAAAACCGTTGCCTTAAACCGCTCGGCCAAGTCACCATTAATCTTCCTCAAAAGTAACGCACTCAAAATGGTTCTGCAAGTAGATTTCAATCTTGTAGAGTGATTTTTGTCTTGCCGCGCATGTAGGGTTGCAGTACAGTAGGGATGTCTACGCTACCGTCGTCCTGCTGATAGTTTTCCATGATCGCAACAAGCGTGCGTCCAACGGCCAATCCCGATCCGTTGATCGTGTGACACAGTTTCGGTTTTTTCTCGCCTTTGCTGCGAAAACGCGTTTTCATTCGGCGGGCTTGAAATTCACCAAAGTTGGAGCAAGAAGAAATTTCACGGTATTTGTTTTGACCGGGCAGCCAGACTTCAAGATCGTAACAGAGTTGTGCTGAAAAACTGGTGTCGCCTGCACACAACCGCATCTTTCGGTAGGGAAGTCCCAATGCTTGTAATATTCCACATGCGTGGTCGGTCAGTGAATGATGCTCAGCGTCAGAGTGTTCAGGTTTTGTAATCTTCACCAGTTCGACTTTATGAAATTGATGCTGGCGAATCAAACCATGAGTGTCTTTTCCATAGGTTCCAGCTTCTGCACGGAAACAGGGCGTGAACGCACAGAGATGAATCGGGAGGTCTTCTTCGTTCAAGATTTCATCTCTGAACATGTTGGTGACGGGGACCTCTGCGGTTGGAATCAAGAATCCATCCATTCCACCAATCTCAGAGGTGAGTTTGAATAGATCTTCCTCAAACTTTGGCAGCTGACCGGTACCGGTCATGGAATCTCGATTGACGATGTATGGAACCAGAACTTCCGTATAGCCATTGTCTTCAGCAGTATCCAAGAAGAACTGAATAAGGGCTCTTTCCAGCCGCGCCAAGTCACCTTTTAAGATGCTGAATCGCGCTCCTGCAATTTTGGCAGCGCGTTCGGCATCATAGAGTCCCATTTCCTCACCCAAGATGTGGTGCTCTTTGGGCTCAAAGTCAAAGGTTCGAGGTGTACCCCATGTTTCAATCAGTTCGTTGTCTTCCTCGCTGGTTCCTTCTGGAACGCGTGCGTCAAGTAGATTTGGAAAGGCGTGGAGTAGGTCATCTTCTTGCTTTTGAAGGTCTTTACGCTCGTCTTCGAGTAGATCCAAACGATTGCCAATGGTTGTCACTTCGGTTTTGATGGCATCCACTTCGTCTAGCTTCTTTTCACGCATCAAGCCGCCGATTTGCTTGCTCAGTTTTTTACGACTGGACCGAAGTTCATCGGTTTTAGTTTGCAACTCACGACGCCGAGCAATTACTGCAGACAATTTGTTCATCTCGCTCAGCATATCTTCACTGGCGTGACGCTTGTGGAGCTGTTCTAGAACAGTTTCAAGATTATTTGCGACCAGATTTCGATCCAACATTTGATTCTCCTCACATGGGTTCAATGCTTGCACTGTTATCCCAAAACAAGGCTGATTTCTAGTAAATTTACTCGGTTGTCGTCGTTTTGTTGCACCAATCTGTCCACGCCTCTTCAAATCGAGCGCCCATTTCTAAGGCGTATGCTTCCATATTCGGTACGGGAGCGTGGTCTTCCCATCGCGTGACGAGATCTGACGACATGCCGCAGGGGTTGATCTGGCGGAAGTAATTCAAGTCGGTGGTGAGATTGCAAGCAAATCCATGCCAACAGACTTGTCTACGCATGGCAACCCCAAGTGCAACCAGCTTCTTTCCTTGAACCCATACACCAGTGTTTCGTTCATCCCTTGTAGCCAGAATGTTGTGTTTACCCAACTCTTCAATCCAAAATTCTTCCAAAAATCTGAGGTATGCATGAATATCCAATACGGGTAGTTTGACGATGGGGTACCCAGTCAGCTGACCTGTTCCATGAAATGTGACGTCACCACCTCTTTCAATTTGTTCGACAGGAACATTGTTGGGGTTCAGAAGGTTGCTCATCGCATTTCGAGCTCGTCCGACAGTGTAGACAGGATCGTGTTCAACCAGCAATAGCGTATCGTCGATCTCATCGTTGACACGCTGAACCAGCAGTTCTTTCATGTGGTCATAAACAGATCGATAGTCTGACTGTCTTCCCAGCCATTTGATATCCATTGTTCAGTCTTCCCGTTTGGATTCCATCAGCGATGCGATTTCGATGCAAATTTGCTCGTGAATCTCTTCAATGCTTTGAGTGGCATCCAAACACAGTACCTGTTCTCCACGTTTTTGACAGTGGTCGAGTACTCGATGGTAGGACTGAGAGATTGATCGCAGTCGATCCAATGTTTCAAACCGTTCTATCGGTAAGCCTCTCTTTTGAACCCGCGCAAAGGAGGTTTCCGGTTCTAATGATAAGAATATTGTTATATCGGGAGCTGGAAACGTACCATTCAACTGTGCCACAAAGTCAAAATCCAAAGACAGAGATTGGTAGGCAAGTGAGGAGTGGTAGTATCGATCAGATATGACGACGTCACCTCTTGAAAGGGCTGGTTTGACTCGACCATCCAAATGATCTTGGCGATCGGCAGCAAACAAATAGGCCAGTACTTCATCTCCCACTTCGCTGTGTGGATCTTGGAGCACACTACGGATGAACTTTCCAACTGGGCGATCTGTGGGTTCGTTGGTGGACACAACGGTATGTCCTTGACGTTCGAGCCAAGATTGGAGTAGGCGACACTGTGTGGTTCCCCCCGCACCGTCTAAACCTTCGATGACGATGAAGAGAGAACCTGTATGTGTGTCCGGAGACATTATTTCTTGTTCGCGATGTGAATCGCTTCACCAAGAGCGTGCTTGGCGGCTTCCATCATCCCTTCGCCCAACGTTGGGTGTGGGTGAATGGTCAAACCGAGATCCAAACCTTCAGCCCACAACTCAACAGCAAGAGCCGCTTCACTAATGAGGTCGGAGGCATTTGGTCCAACGATTGTAACCCCTAAGACACGGTTGTCAGCATCGTCCAAGATGACTTTGAAGAAACCATCTGTAGATCCACCGGTGGTCATTGCTCTACCAAGAGCCGCAAATGGCATTTGTCCGACTTTGACAGTGTGTCCCTTTTCAATAGCTTCGTGCTCCTGCAGACCAGCGACACCAAT
>CAJWHX010000050.1 GCA_913040875.1 uncultured Pseudomonadota bacterium
AAATCCAAACCTGTGATAGCAAAATCTCCTAAGAAGTCACAGCCACAGATACCCCCCCCTAAAAAGATGACAAAGGCATCGTCTGTTTCGTCTAAACCGGCGAATCAGGAAGCGGCTGAAAAAACAGAGAAAAAAGAAGAGCCGAAACCTGTCGAGGTGGTAGAGAAGGTAGAGGAACCGGCACGACCTTCCGGTATGGTTTCGAAATCGGGCGAAGTTCAAAAGGTACGTTTGGAAAAAAAAGGTCGGGATGTCCCACTTGGTTCAGTAACTCCCGGCGTATATTTGGTATATGCCAAGTTCGATGGGTTTAGTGAATTCAAAGTTGCAACTCTGACAGTCAAAGACGGTCAGAAATACAATATTCATTGTGATGCAACATTTGCTGCCTGCACCATTAAATAGGGTGCGCTTACTTAGTTCGATTGCGTCTGATCGGTGATCTGTTTCTGAGAGAATCCGAACTTGACCTTGAGCTGTAATTCGTGATTGTTCACTTCAATGCGCACATCTTCAACAGTCATGTTCATTTTCAATGCTCCGCCAGCTGGAAGGACCATTTCATTGAGTTGGTCTTTCGGAATTAGAGGTACTGTATTGAAGCGATTGGTTTGTTGGGCCAGCAATTGTCCCGCGATCTCATTGGCCAGTTTCAACAAGACGTGCTCTCCCAAATCCACTTGTGGCTCTTGTACAGATCCAACCACAGCATTGGTGGTTTGATCAAATCGAATATCCCCGAGATGACAGCTGGCTCCGAGCCTCTTTTCGAACACAAAAGGAATCTCAAGATTCTTTTTAAGAAGATACAGTGTACCGGTTGCACTCGCCTTCACATGGGCATCCACACCGATTTTTTGTTCGCCGTAATGAAAGTCTGTACCATCCTGATCGATGAGAACTTTCCAATCTCCTTCCACATGCAACACTTCATCTAGAGTTCTGTAGACTTGTGGTTTGTGTTTTCGCCATATGTCACCGATCCTTCGACGTGCTCTTTGAATGGTTTCGGATGGAGCCTTGTCTTCTATCAGCCCGGAAACCTTCTGACGGACGCCCAATTGCTTGACACCATTGTAGACATTTCTTCCGAGGTCAAAGGCACCATCCGCAACTTGAAATGGTAGTGCTACGCCAACTAGATCATCCCAGAGAGCTTTATTTATGGATAGAGCCAAGTGAAAGTCAGACATGTTCACTCCAAGTTCGAGGTATATTGTATTGTATGCCAAAAATGACGTGTAGTGCAGTGAAAATCAAAGAAACTCTCATATTTGACTTTAAAGCCAACTCAGACATTTGCTCTGTAAGTTTAGGGTGATTGTGCAGGTGGTGATTCTTCGGTGCGTACGCCCAATCTTTCTACTGGTGCGATATCACTAATCACCACGGGGTGGTGCAACTTGGTGATTTTCCACCCATATCCACCCGCCGCTTGAGTAGAGGGCGTTCCCCAGATTTGAGTACAGAAACTTGAAAAGGCAAATGCCCATTTAGCCTCCAATCCAGGAGAGAAGTTTGCCGGGTCTACAACGATCCACTCAAACCCATCCGCAATCAATTCATCTACATCTTCCGGTTCAATGGTTGCCATATGGAATGTACCGACAGATAACTCGGAGAGGGCATGTAAAATTGTTCTCGACTTTACATACGAATCAAACCCGTTGGGCCGATGACTGGTGATGTGATCTCCCAATCCCCCCAAGATCGGTTGCTGATGATGGGTTTGTAGCCATAGCACGTGGCGAGATATCTCATTTGGGGAAATTACGGGGAGCGTGATGATTGGTCCTTTCATCCCAGCGTAGAGCCTTTCTTGAAAGCGTCTAGGTGGATGCGATTCAACTGGGAAGTATGGGTTTCTCAGTGGAGTGTCTAGGAAAACCAGTACAATTCCAGCAATCGCGATGCTTCTTCCACTTTTGGGTAGGTATAAAAACCATCGTTCCATCTGTAGCGCTGCCAAGATAGACAGTCCGACGATGACCAAGAGTTCTAGTCTTTGTGGCCACCAAAAGCGTTGAAAGAATGGCATGTAGTCATACAAGAATAGATAGGGGAGTGGGAGTCCAAAAGGCGTCTTATCCATCCACTTTAAATAGGGTCCCAGAGTGAGAATGTATCCAATTACCAGCATGGCAACCCATCGCCGCTTTTCGGGTAAGGTTTGAAAACAAGCATAGAGTCCAATCAACAGTGGTACCAGTGCGATGCGTTTGTCGTCTGGATCTACATCAATGTGGAATAAGGGCCACAACGGCCAGTGAGACTGTTTAATCCCCATTGCAAGTCCAAAGTCTCCTCGAGATAGTGCCCCGAAGTCCATCCAAGGCTCAAGCGAACGAACAACCCCCGGGAGGCTCTCGTAGTCTCTAACCAGAGCCAAAACATAGGGGACACAAATTAGGAGTGTTGTACCGATTGCAATCCCAATTTCCTTCCATCGTTTTCGGTCCCAAAACCAGAACTCCGCAATCCAGATCGGAATCGCAGCGAAGACCAGAAATAGCCCCCAATACCAGTAGGTCAGTGAGGTGCCAGCAACACACAAACCCGTACCTACTGCCCATTTCCAACTGCCTTCCCCTCGAGCAATCTTCAAAATACCCGACAGTCCAACCAGCCAAAAGAAGAGTAGGGCTTGACTCAGCCGACCATGTTGCAGTTCTAGCAGAAGAAAACTGGATGTCTCAAGGGCGATGCCTGCGAACATAGCGGGTAGTAATGAGGCGCCCGCAGTACGAGCTAAGATGTGCATACCCCAAGCAGAGGAGTAGACGATACATGTCGCAAACAGGTTGTAGCCAGTGTACATGCCAAAGAGTTTTAAGAAGGGGTAGGCCAAAAATGCGTCGAGTAGATTGTACTGAGCCACGGGTTGTTGACCGATGGGGAAGTAATTAAATCGTCCATCAAAGGGGTTCTGTAACTGTTCAAGTGAGTGACTGGTCCACCAGTATGCCCATGCAGTACCGGTCCAGTCAGGCTGGTCACCTCCTCCAATGATGTGTCCATCATTTAGCCATGCGGATGAACAGACTACAAAGGCGACGATGGCATACAATAGATGCGGTCCAAAAGTGGACAGGCGAGATCTTGGTTCAGGAGTCATATTCAATTGCTAACACGACTGTCATTGATTCGGCATGAACTGAGAGATTTCTTCACAGATATGGTCGATCACCGACACAGGGTTCTGCGATTGCATGATCCACGAACCGATACTGATACCGTACGCTCCAGCAGATAAGCATCCGTGTATCTTTTGAGAGTTCGATATTCCACCAACCGCTAGGACTGGTATAGCAGATGCTGTACAGATGGCTTGAAGCGATGTCAATCCAGTCGGGACAACAGGTTTTGATGTGGTGAAGACTGCTCCGTATTGGACATAGTGACACCCAAAATGGCTAGCCTTATTTAGGGCTGAAACAGAATGTACTGAGCCACCAAACAACACCATTGGACTGACTGGAGCAGTATCCAACTGAGCCTCTGGTAGATGACGGGCACAGTTTACTGTTGGAAACACCCATCCATTTAAGAGGCATTGATTGGGGTGGGTATTCATCCATTCCTCAACGAGTACCTCAACAGCACTCCAAGATTTCGGATGGTATTTATTTCGAATCTGGAGTGCAACCGTGGGGTACTGCTTCAGAATACTGACAATACAGGACAGTTGTTCTATCCAGTGAGCGTCTGATCTACAATATCCACGTTCACCAATGATTAGGAGTCTAGGGACCGAAACCATGCTTTTCCCTGCATCGGTGTTGAAGCCACGGCATAGTTTTTGGCTGGCATACGACCTGCGAGGTATGCCATGCGCCCTGCAAGAGCAGCCGCCCCCACAGCTGTCGCCATTTGTACTGGATGTTGAGCCCTAGCAACAGCAGTGTTGAGGAGCACCGCATCGCATCCAAGTTCAAACGCTTGAGCGATATCAGAAGCGGTTCCCAAACCGGCATCTACAATGATCGGTACGGATATTCTAGAGCGAATCAGCTCCAAGTTGTGTGGGTTTCGGATCCCCAACCCCGTCCCGATAGGAGAGGCTAGGGGCATGACCGCAGTACACCCAACTTGTTCAAGTTTTTGTGCCAACACGGGGTCGTCGCTGGTGTATGGAAGGACCTGAAATCCAGACCGCACCAAGACTTCCGCCGCTTCTAGAAGTTCCTCTCCATCTGGCAGGAGTGTTTCTTCATCTGCAATGACTTCTAGTTTTATCCAGTTTGTTTCCAGTGCTTCTCTGGATAACTCAGCGGTGAGTATGGCTTCTTTTGCTGTAAAGCATCCTGCTGTATTGGGAAGGAGGTGATAGCCCCGTTCTTTTAGCTGTTGATAGAGATTTTCGGACCCCTGAGTGTGGGTGGGTACCCGTCTCAAAGAGATGGTGACCATTTCCGTGCCTGACGCTTCCAAACAATCCAGCATCATTTGCTGATTTGGATAGCGAGACGTTCCGAGTAGAACTCTAGAATTGAGTTCTAAATTTCCCAGTTGGAACGGGTCGTGACCCAAATTATACTGAGGTGCATGAAAGGGATGCATTTATCCTCCACTGGAAGCCCATAGTATTTCTAGACTGTCGTCGTTTTCGACAGTGGTGGAATTCCACTGTCGTCTTGGAATAACCATTGAATTGAGGGCTACAGCAACACCATTTGGGACTGGTGAGCCGCAGACCTTTTCAACGATATCCAGTACGGAACTGTCTACACTAACCGCTTGGACTTTACCATTTACAAATACATTCATACTCTGCTCGTATCGGGTTTTATATCGATTGTCACTAGTAAAATTGGAGCGAAATGAAAGTAGGTAGAGACGCTTGTTCGAGCCGTGAATTATAAAAATCGATTGGATGAAAAGGCTGCTGGTATCGGTACATCATCAAACAATGCATTGGTGAATAAGGTCGCAGCTGCAGGTGCCAGCATGATTCCGTGGCGATAGTGTCCAATATTGAACCATAGATTAGGGTGAGAACTGGGACCAATCATTGGCTGGTTGTCTCGCAATGCAGGACGAAATCCATGTCCACTTTCTCGTATGATCATTTCATACACGCCAGGCAATACTTGAAAGGCATGGTACAGTAAATCCAACGACGCTCCAGCGGTTTGACGGTCATCAAAGCCTTCTTCTTCCATGGTTGCCCCTAAGTAAAGTTGTCCATTTTCTCGAGGTATGATGTATACATCAGGGGTTCGGATGACATGCTGTATCAGTGGTGCAGCGTTGTCTTTTGGTTCAAGGATTAGGAATTGACCCTTGACCGGTCTCATTGGCAAAGATGGGATGTGTTCCATGCTCCAAGCCCCATCTGCAAGAATATAGAGGTCTGCAGTCTCTGTACGTTCGTTGATCTGAATACCAGTGATGAGACTGTCAGTCGATGAATCTGTACACTCTAGGGTACAGTTTCCTTCAATAAAACGGACACCTCGACGCAACAAGGCAGTTCGAAGACTCTTATACAGTCGTCTGGGATTGACAAAGTGGTCTTCTGCAAACCACAGTCCACCAATGTGACGAGCGAGATTGGGAGAGTGCCTTTTCAACATTCTACGGGTCAACCATTCTTGTGGGAGGTCATGTCTTTGTTGGAACCCAACCAAATGCTCCAGTTCTTGATTGTGATCGTGGTGTAGTGCCACAAGTAGTGTTCCCTGTTGCTGATACCCACACCGGTTTTGCGATAGCGATTCGATTGATGAAACCCACTCGGGATAGGCTCTACAGCTATCGATGCTGAGCTGAATTAACTCCGGAGCACACCCATCGGCCTCACAAGAAGGAGACAGCATGCCTCCTGCAGCCATTGAAGAACTGCCAACGCGATTTGAGTGACACAGTGTGACCGTATGACCTCGTTCAGTGAGCGACCATGCCGTCGAGAGTGCTGTAATGCCACTCCCAAGAATCGCGATGTGCATCGTTGATGGATGCTAGGCAATGATGGTAAATGTAGAGCGACCCATTTGCTGATTGGCACCCACCATGTTTGCTTCTGAGGTATACCGCAAATCAAAATTGGCTTGCGCAGCATCTGTGGAAAATAAGCCGCCAGTTAAGAGAGATGTCACGTCCTTCCCATTGACTTCAACACGATCCTTTTGAGCTTCAGTGTCTTTATTGCTCGATGCTGCGGTAACAGAACCCGTTTCAACAGCGCGATCAGCTGCTTGCACAGAGTTCAATAGGGCGTTGCTTCTGGAGCGCGGCATACTTTGTTCAACAGCGGTTCTAAGGGCACTACTGAGATCTAGGGATAACAGATTCGACATGGGGACCTCTTTTATTTAGGTATTTCTTCAATAGTATCGGATGGTTAAAAGAAAAAGATTACTTCAAGTTAATATTTTTTACAATTCGTATTGTTCATCGGCTGATCTACTTCATCTATGTTTTCTCAAATTAGTATACTATTTTCGGTTGATACCAAGGCAATCCTGTTGCGGTAAAAGTGCATTCTTGAGTATACACTCCTCAGAAGTCGAGTTGGAGTTTCCCATAACCTACAGTTTGATTGAGCTAGATGTTTGATATTGACCGACACAAACGAAATATCCAAACAAACTCACTACCTGATAAACTTACTAAAAGGAAAGGTCGAGAATAAAAAGGGGAGATCGAGAGATGAGCCTCTTTAGACTAGGCGATGGCGTCAAACAAGGCATCAACCATGGTTGAACTTGCTTTTATCAAGCGCGCAGAGGCTGAATATGTAATACCTGCTTCGTTGATACTCGCAACACTACTCTCAGCCGATGCCAGGACGTTTCGATCGGGCAGATCCTGAGTTCTTTGCCTGTATGTGTCAGAGATTTCTACGGTAACGCCAACGCTGTTTGACCCATTGTTGTGGGTGTTGTGGTCGTTCATTAAGCCGGCCATCAGATCTTTGCTGGCTTGATGGTGTTGCTCACTGGAATTGAGTAAGCCTGAAAACCCAGAACTGAGTGCACCCATAGAGGACTGTGCCCAGTTTTGAATGACCTGTGGTAGTGAATTGGTGAGTCTCATACACTCATTTTACCATGCTCTGAATAGAAAATCAAGTGTGGTTATTGCTCCAACCCGTACACGTATCGATAGGTCATCAAGTATCCCAGAACTCTTCGATTGTATCGTCTGGTTTCTGAGTATCCGATGTCGTCGGAGAAGGCCGCAACACTCGGTGGTTCTTCATAGACTCCCATCCAGCGGCGAACGGCTTCCTCTCCTCCGTTGTATCCTGCTATGACCATTGGAAGTGGGTCTTCTAGTTTTAAGTCAGAGAGATTGTTGGATAGCTTCATCAGTTCTTTTGTTCCCAATGAAACGTTGTACCCCGATTGAAAGAGTGTATCTGGATCGAAGGGCTGATGTTCAAACAGAAGCGGGTGCAACTCTTCGGCCACATACGGCATGAGTTGCATCATCCCTCGAGCACCTACGGGAGAGGAGACTCGTGGCTGTAAAGCCGATTCAGCCGTCATGATCGCAAATGGAAGATTCGCGTCTAGAGCATGGTCGCCAATCACAGAGTCGATGATCTCTTTATGGGGTTTTGGATAGCACGCCTGTTGAGCCAGTGGGTCTCCCCCTTTCCATGGTTTGACACAATGTGGTCTCGCTAAGGCTTGCGCCTCTTTATAGGAACCTGCTTCAATGAGAGCATGCGCCAAGAGCAACTTGGCTTGTCGGTCGTTCATTGTCGATTCTTTCAGAGTTCGCAGTTCCCGAGCAGCCAACGATTCAAACCCAACCTCGGCCAATGCACGTCCAGTATGAAACGCTGGTACATCAAGGATTGTTGGGAGTGTATTGTAGGGAGCGTTGTTCAGAGAGACCATTGGAACCGTTGGGTATTCAATGTCGATGTACAATCCGGCTTGCCAAGCGTATCCAGACGTCGGCCACGTACGCACAACGTATTCAAAGCCCTTTTGAGCCTCGGAGTCTTTACCATTGAGTTTCAAAATACGCGCATGCCAAAACGCGGCACCAGGTGCGAGTGAAGAATTGAAGTGTTTTGTTTGAATCTCGGTAAACATATCGGCCGCCGCATCATTTTGACCCAGCTTCAATAGAGACCATCCCATGAAGTATCTCGCCTCGTCGGCATGCTTGGATTTGGGCATTCTTTTCAAGTGCTCTTTAAACAACGGGATGGCTTGTTCTAAGTTGCCGCGATCATATTCTAGATATCCAAGTTTATACGATGAGATGTCGGCCCATTTGGATGTGGGGTGCTCTTTTAGGAGGCGTTTGTAAAAGGCGGAAGAAGCATCGTAATCTCCACTTCGTACAGAAGCGACCGCAAGGTGATAGAGGTCTTTATCTGTTGGCTTTGCAAGCGCGTTCAATAACTGAACGGCTCTGGGATAGTCTTTTGCGCTGAATACATAATACGCGTAGGTCCGTTTACCGGACTCTGATGTGGGAACGGGAAGTTGATCCAACAATTCCAGTGCGGCTTGGTGCAGTTGCAACTTTCGCAATGTTTTTGCCCGACGTTCGATCTGACCCCGTCCAACTTCTGTTGTCGAATTGGGTATGCGTTGACCAAGTTCAATGATTCTATCTTCAGCAAATTGTGCATGGACAGATGTCGGATTTGACATCCAGATCCGCCAGTATACTGGTAGAGCAGCGGCTTCCGAACCGCGCAATCGGGCACCCTCTGCTAGCCACCATCGGACTTCGGCAGGATCGATGCTACCAGCTGGTGGGATGTATCCATCTTTGGATCTTTTGGGTGTGAGGAGTGGTCTCAACAGATCTCTGGCTTCGAGATATTTACCGCTTGAAATATACGACTTGGCTAGAATGAGTGATGCAGATTCCCGCAACTCTGTCGGTGTCTCTTGGGTATTTAAAATGCTCTTACTGAGTCCAATGGCTGTATCGTGCTGCTGAAGTAGTGCCGCACCCTCTGCTTGATATAGCAATGCATAGCTTTGCCATGGGGCTTGTACTTGTTCTAACAGTTCTGTAGCCCTGTCAATCTGTCCGAGTGAAATCAAGCATTTGCCAATGGCGAGTTGATAATTCCATTCCTCTGCAGAAGGGGTATAGCTGGCGGCTTTACCACAATTACCTTGGCGCAGTGCAATACCAATGTCACTTGGTGCAGCGGTCGCTGAAACCATCAATGTCAAAAGCGTAAGCATGAAAACCTCCAGATGTGTGGTCGTGAACTGAAACAGGTGACTGCTGAACTGTATTTCATCGGCACTTGCTTTTGCATAACATCTCAATATCAGTCGGGGTTGAATAGTGGATAAATTAGACCATTCTGTTAGGTAATATTGATTGTGCAGTATAGGTCAAACTTGAAGAGGAGAAATTCATGGCTGGATTTGAAGGGGTTGTTTGGGCACCCAACCAGATGCAATATGGTATTCATTCAAAGCAGTTTAGAATGTTGGATGCGCATGCGACCACATTTGCCATTTCACGCTCTCTTCACTACGGGTTGTTTCAAGTTTTTGAAGGCATTCGATTCTTTTGTACGAGGGGACCAGATGGTTTGGAATTGCGTTTTCTCAATCTACACTTGAATCTAGCTAGGTTTCGAAAAGGAATTTTGTATTCGTTGTCTCCGAAGGATCAATCTCTGGTACCGTCAGAAGATGGATTGCGATCCATTTTCTTAGAATTCTTTCGCTCTCCAGATGTTCGAGCATTTCTAGAACGAATGGCGGATCAAGGCGCTCAAGGCTACTTTCGTCCGTTTACTCTGGATGAAGAAGAATCCATTGGGGTAACCTTTCCAAAGGAACCAGGGATACGAGGCGCATTTTGCTCCTATGAACGATACTTGGGAGAGCCCTTCAACGGAGCCGTCGTGCCCACTCTCGTTCGAGCAGTGGGGGTCAACGGTACCGGCTGTTTGAAATTGGGGTCGAATTATCTCTTGAGTGTCAAAGCCGTACAAGTTGCTCAATCGATCGATTCTTCAGCGCTGGCCGCACTGTTTCTAGACGATCGTCCAGATAAGCCTGTACGAGAACGAGAGATTACAGAGTGGGATTCTTCTTGTTGTCTGATTGCACTTCGAGATGGTCGCATCATTCGGATTCCAGATGGTCCATTGATCTTACCTTCTGTGACGATTCAAGGCGTGGTAGCTTTGGCAACGGAGCGTGGAATTCCGGTCGAAGAGCGAAACGTCACCTATGGTGAATTGCTCGATTGGGTGGCTCAAGATCAAGTTGTGACCATTTGTAGCGTCGGCACTGCCGGGATTTTGAACAGAGTGAGCACCCTATGCCTGGTGGATGAGACGTGTACGCCAGTTGGTGAAATGAAGGCTGATGTCAATCATCCTATCTATCATGCCTTGGATGAGATCCGAACAGAGTACTGGGATATTTTTCGTGGCGTTCATCCAGCCCCAAAAGGTCTCTTACTCGAACGTCATATTCTTTGAGGTTGAGAAATTTGACCGTTCAATATTTCACCCATGTCTCGTAACTGACGGAGCCGTGGGGTGGATTAAGGGGTCCACGAGTGTTGCACGGGAAGATTAAATCGATGGTGTCTAGGTCCAGACTCTGCAGAGTCTAATCGAACAGGGATCGGGGCTTTACAGCCTTCGCTGATGTAGTAATCAGGGTCTACTCCCCAGGTCCAACATTCAATCGTTGGATTGGAACCTGTACTGACGGCTTGTAAGTAGTACGTGACACTGAACTCGTACGTGCTATCTTCATTTGGGGCAGGGAATGCCGTTTTTTTGCCTTCGATGATGTCATCTGTTTTGGTAATTATGGAGACCAAAGATTCTGAATACTCCAACGTCGTCCCACTTTGAGCGAGGGGGTGACAATAAGGCTGGTGGGCAAAGGTCTCTTGGGGTGTAATATAGCCATTGATGCAGTCTTCGGCAGTCCAACATCCATATTCTGTGTCAGCTGCGCACTCGATTGTGCTCTCAACAATCCCAAATGTAAACTCGTACCCAGAACCATTTGTTAGTTCGATTTCGATTCCGGCTTCGGTCCATGACAGATCGATCGTCGGGTTGGGTGCCAACTCTTCTTCAGCTGTATCCGTAGCGGTATCTTCATCGGGGTTCAGATAGAACTGATCGCATCCAGATGTAAACAGTAGACTCAGTGAAACCAACAATGGTGTACGCATGAAACAACCTCATAAAAATGTCTATAGGGCTAGATTACCATAGATGCGTTGAAGTTTCCACTACTGAGAAATTCTATTTGAGTGCTTAATTTTGAAACTCAAAGGCGATATCTTCACCCAACTCCTCTTCTAGAAAAGTTTTCAGGTTCCTTTTGATTCGACTTTCCAGTTGGCGGACACGCTCCTTTGAGATCCCATATTCATCTCCGAGTTCTTGTAGAGAGACGGGACTGTCAGCGATGAGCCTACGTTTCCAGATGACTTGATCTCTTGGATTGGACAGGGTTTCATAGAACTCCTGTAGTTTTTGTGAGATCCGAGAGGATATTTCTTCGTTGGCGACATATTCGTCGGGTGTCTCTTCCCATCCGGAGATAGTTTCAGAGAGTGACCGTGCGTTGTCATCATTCATGCCGATGGGGTTGTCAAATCCCAAGGCTGGTTGATTAAAGTGTTGAGAGAACACAACGATCTCTTCCTCTGGAATATCCATTGAATCAGACAGGGCTTTGGTTGTGGGGGTGACACCCATTTGAACCAACTTTTCGCGTTCTTTACGAAGGTTGTCAAACAGACGACGACCGTGACGGGTTGATCCCAAACGAACGATGCGGTAATTGTCTTTGATGTAATTATAGATGCACGACCGTACCCAGTATGCGGCATAGGTAGAAAAACGAGTGTTGGTTTCATTATAGGGGTCGTATTTCCCCAACGCCTGCATGAGTCCCATGTTTCCCTGCTGAATTAAGTCCAGCACATTGGCCCACTGGCTGTGGAACTTGAAGGCCATTTTGACGACCAATCGCAGATTGGATTTTACAAGTTGTTTTCCAGCCTCTTCATCCCCATCTTCGATGTATCGTACTGCAAGTGCATGCTCCTCTTCTTGACTTAGAATGGGGTAGCGACGAACCTCAGCCAAGTATTGATTGAGAAGACTGGATTTTTGTAGACCACCTTTGGACACCGTAATTTCTTTTTTGTCGGACATAAATTTAGAAACCCTCGAAACGTACACTGAAAAATAAAAACAAATGTAAACTGATTGGAACTAGACACACAATAGAAAAATTGCGCCAATACGAAGTAACCAAATGTACATAGGCACGAATTTGAATTAAGGAAGTCTTGTATGCTTTTCTTTAGGTTGTCTCTCATATGTGGAAACGAACACATAGAAAAGTTTCGGACTGGACGTCCATTTACCATCCCATACTGTAAACTGCATCTAGTTTTATTGTTGGTTCAATTCTTTATTAGGAGTGATCATGTCATTGTTGAGTCCATTGGTGTTGTCTCTTTTGCTGGCTTGTGGCGAAGAAGAAGCGGTTGTCGAAGAAGTTCAACCCGTCGTTGCCGCGCCTGAGCAACCAAAAGCACCGTCAAAAAAAGACATTCTCAAAGACTTTAAACGTAAACTTGGGCAAGGAGATATCGACGGTGCTACAGCTGCATTGTCGGATATTGATGATGAACAGGGCCATTCTGCATTCAGTCTCGCTGGTGGGATTGGTTGGTCTGGGGCATCTGTAGATTTGGCTACAAAGCATGGAGATTGGGCGCGGTTGGTATCAGGTGATGCTCAAGGTAATGTCAACTACGATAGAATAAGTTATTTCAGTGCCGCAGATGTAGCCTTCTTACTTTCCTATGGAAGAAAATTAAATGATAAATTATCTGTGGGTGGATCAGCAAAAATAATTAATAGAAAAGCGGGCGATTTTGCTACTGCATGGGGCTTTGGTATAGACTTGTCTGCGACCTATCACAATAAAGATTGGAAGTTTGCCGTAGTCGCTAAAGATGTCACTACTA
>CAJWHX010000051.1 GCA_913040875.1 uncultured Pseudomonadota bacterium
CGAATGGGTTAGCATAAAGCAACCCCCATTGAAACAGAGTGAATCATGAGTGCCATCTTTACCGAATTGGCTAGACGCCTTCGAAGAATCGACCTGCTTCTTCTGCGAGCAGTACGAAGACAACGTGCCAGACCTGCAATGCGTGCAAAGGGACAATTCTGGGGATCGGTGATCACCGATGATGAAGTCGATGCATTACTGAGAGCCCATGGTGAAATTGACTACACGCACACACCGGATGGTCTAGACGACGCCATTCACGCCTCAGAAGCTTTACGAAACGATCACAATGGTCGAGTTGGAAGATTAAAAAAAGCGTTTGATTTGGATGGGGACGACACCGATTTGGTGTTGCTCAGCTTGGCTCCAGAAATCTCTGCCGGGTATGGGAAAATCTTCGCTTATTTGAACGACAATTTGAATCAGGCCTTCTTAACTGTAGATTTGGCTACACGGGTTTTGAGAACGGAACGTACTCAGCGTTTGGGTCTGCAAGCGAGACTGATGAGTGGTTCTCCACTGATTAAAAATAGGCTGCTGCTCTTGAATCCACCCGATGGTGCCGATACGCATACATCTAGACGAGTTCACCCCAGTGGACGATTTCTACGCTGGTTGTTGGAAGGTGAAGAGTTACCCACCGGATTGGGGTTCACCCCCTTAGACGTTAGCGGGGCCCCACTAATCGCTGGGGAAACAGAGAATCGAATCGAAGAACTCGCACCGTCTCTGAATAAAGCTATCACGATCACAGTGGTTGGAGCCACATCTGGCGCAAGAGAGGGTGTCGCAATATCGATAGCCCGTAAAGCTGAGCGTTCTCTCGTTCGTATCGATCTAGAACGCTGCAAAAACTATTTGGAACAGCCGTGGGAACTCATTCGAGAATTGAGAATGAGCGGAGCGTTGCCTTTTGTAATCAACGTTGCATCAAGTCAAGAAGACCCACAACAGAAAATACAAGTCCTGACGCTCGGTTCGGCTCTGGCCACACTTCCGGTACCAGTTCTCGTAGGTGGTGCAGACCGACGGGCACTCAGTGGTCTCTTGGGATCCGACCGGCCAAGTGCTACTGTAAAAGTTGGTCGAACCAATCTAGATGAGCGGATACGTTCTTGGGAAGATCATCTCATTAAGAAAAACTGGGATGTGGAACGGGCTGTCGATTTGGCAGAGCGGTTCTATTCTGTTGGTGGGACAACCATCGATCGCATCATAGACAGAGCTGAAGCTGAATCTGGGGGAAGTGAACCCAATGATGAAATTCTATGGGAAGCCGCTCGAGAATGCTCCAGACCTGAAATGCAGGGTCTGGCTCTACACGTCACACCCCGCTATCGATGGGATGACTTGATCCTACCCCCCAAAATCAAAGAACAGTTGCAGGATCTCGTTAATTACTTGGCGGAACAAGAAACGGTCTTTCACCGGTGGGGTGCGAATAAAATACGGGCCCGTGGATACGGCATCAAGGCGCTATTTAGTGGTGGTCCGGGAACGGGGAAAACCATGGCCGCAGAAGTCATTGCCAGCACACTCGGACTCGACATGTTCCGAGTTGATACATCGAGTGTGGTCTCTCGATGGGTTGGAGAAACAGAAAAGAACCTTCGGGAAATATTTGATGCTGCAGAAGGTGGCTCCGCCGTGATTTTATTTGATGAAGCAGACTCTCTATTTGGATCTCGTGGAGATGTGAAACAAGCCCAAGATAGATTTGCCAATCAAGAAGTGGCTTTCTTGCTTCAGCGACTGGAAGTATTTGAAGGATGCGCAATTCTAACAACCAACTTGCTCGACAATATCGATGAGGCCTTCCTACGAAGATTTGGAGCGGTGATTGAATTTCCAAATCCGGGTGTGACAGAACGCATGAAATTGTGGGAACAATCTATTCCACCGGGTGCACCTCGTGACCCTGACTTAAATATTCCGAAGTTGGCTAAGGATTTCAACATCGCAGGTGGGAACATTGTCTCCGCGGCAATCAATGCCTGTATCTTGGCGTCATCTAGGCGGGAATCGGTCGCCATGAGACACGTCGTAGAAGCCATCGCAAGAGAAATGATCAAGATGGGCAAACAGGTGTCTCAAGCCTTCTTTGGAGAGTACTACGATTTCGTAAAAGGCTTACAATAACTCCCACGGCGTATTTTTGCTGCTAGATGTGCTAGTGTATTTATAAAGACACGCATTGATGAATGAGATTTATATGAAACCCTTGCAGACCATCCTGTCATTGCTTTGCATATTCTCCGCCGGATGTGACGAATTGGGTGTGAAAACAACCCCGTATGTCTATGATACAGGCACCGAAGATACCACTGTTCCATTGGAGGACTTTGTTGTAACCGACATTGACCCCAATTTTGGTTCTCCATCTGGTGGAACGGCGGTTGTGATAACTGGCAATGGATTTGAAGGAAATGTCCTTGTCAGTTTTGGCAACATGGATGTTGACATCACCGTGATCGATGAGCAGACCCTCCTACTGGAAACCCCTTCCTCTCCGTCTGAGGGACAGGTAAACGTAACCGTCGAGTCTGACTTAGGAAGCACGACGATTGACAACGGCTTCACCTATACAAATAATGCTCCTGAAGATACCGATACTCAAGATACACAAGACACTCAAGATACACAAGACACTGGAACACCTCAAAGTACTGGTCTCACAGGTGGATTGATTGAAATGTGGCGCAAAGTCTACGCCTGTCCAACATGTTTTACTCCCGCATTTCCCCAACAAACCATTGAAGCCTCTGTATCGATTCATGAACCGGCACAAGGCTCTTGGCTGTCTTGGTTTCCTCCACTCAACAGCTGTGACACCGTTCTGAACTATCCAAATTTGGGAACCAGTAACGACCTTGGAGCCGTTTCTTTGACCGCCAACGGTTCCGCTATCAATCTAGTCTTTGATGCGACCAATGGTACATATACAAATATGAATGTACCGACGACCTCCTTTCAATACAACACAGTCTACGGTATGCAAAGCAATGTTGTATCCTTTCAGTCAGTATTGCAAACACCGTCTACACTCGAAATGGTTGAACCTTCTGGGATGCTTGACGCACAAGGATTTATTCAGCCCTTCTCCAAGAACAACTTTGCCATCTTCTGGGGACCGAGTGGAACCACTGACACCATCTTATTTTTACTCGAAGTCTATGGACAAAGTGGTAGCTATGATACCGTAACCTGCTTGACAACAGACTCTGGCGGGTTGGGATTGGATCCAGCGATTCTCAGTAACTTTGCCGCTCAAGATTTACTGATAGTATCTCTCTATCGCATGCAATTGACAGGGGCGATCCACCCCGATAATGGAAGCACTGTTGAAGCCGTATCTGCGGTTGGTGTCATTGGTACCGGCTACTTAACTGAATAATCCCATCAGAACCCAAACTCCCCTAAAATGAGGATCTGACATGACCTTACTTGGACTGTTCCCCCTCTTTTCCCTATTTTCATTGGCCCTTGCTGAGCCCTGTCCAAAAGGTGTCATCAAACGACATGGTAAGGTTAAGCACGAAGACATCAACGAAGCCTCCGGACTCATCGCTACAGAAAGCTGGATCTGGATTCACAATGACTCCGGTGACTCCCCCACTTTATACGCCATCGATCGAGATGGTACCCCCCGAGCCACCAGTCAAATTGAAGGCGCCTTTGCCAGAGATTGGGAAGACATGACCGGTTTCTCAGAAAATGGAACGGACTACTTCCTGATTGGGGATATCGGCGACAATAAAGAACGCTTGCCCGAAGTCACCTTCTACGTCATCGAACGACCGAGTTCCGACACCTCCAGTCCCCTATTGTACACTTTTACCGCTACATATGAAGGCATCGGCTCTAAGGATGCCGAAGCGATCGTCGTAGATCCCAGCACAAAAGAGTTACTGCTGATTACCAAAGGGCGAGATGGCATCTTCCATTTTTTACAGGGTAAATTTCCTCTGCCTTCCGAATACCCTGCAGATCAGATCATCGAAGATCCAAAGTTTAATTCCAACAAGATTGTACTGTCTGAAATCCATCAAGAGCCTCTCGCAACGCCTCCACTCAATAGACAAGAACAATCTCGCTTCATCACGTCCGCGACGATACACCCCAGTGGCAATAAACTGGTCGTGCGGAATTATCTCACGGCTAGAATCTATACCAAAACCGCAGAACAATCTTGGGCTGAAGGATTGAAAAGCACACCGTGTAGACTACCCTTACCACTCCAACAACAAGGGGAAACTCTAGACTTTTCTCCGGATGGGAAGAGTTTATGGACCACCAGTGAAGGTTCCAAACAAAGTCTCTACGAGATTCAACTCAATTATCCATAAGTCCATTCAACATCCGCCATTTGGTTTCATTTGTGCGACAGTTCGATCCCATAGAGAGTTTGTAGATTGTCCAAAAATGGCTTTTGCGATATAAAGCGAGTACAAAAATGGTCTTTATCAACAGGGAATTTCATGAGCATATCCGACAAATTTGAAACTGAACTCGCCAAAGATTACAACCTCCCCATCAATTTGGGACTCAATGACGGTACCATCTGTCCGAAAAGCTGCATCGACATTATGAATACCCACAATGATCGAACGTGTTTACGAAACTACACTACAGCCGACCATGACCCCCTCTTAGATACCATCTGCAAGAAGGATGGCGTAAATCCGGAGAACATCTATGTCGCCAACGGATCCGGTCCGATTTTAAAGCAGTGCATCCCTTGGATCATTGAGAACAAAATTCGGTCCAGTACAGCTCTCACAGCCAAGTATCTCTTAAAGAAGAAATTGGGCATTGGTGGTCCAACATTCCCGATTGTCTCTGGTCGATTGACCTACTTCAAAGTCCCTCTCAAAGCAGGGAACGCTGGATTGGATGTTCATTTATTACCACTCGGTCCCGAAACCGATTGGAAGCTGCGGTTGGAGGATGTAGAAGCCGCCATCTCCAAGACCCCAAGTTTGGTATACATTTGCAATCCCAATAATCCAACGGGACAGCTGATGCTCACACGGGAAGAAATCATCACGTTGTTGGACAAATATCCCGACTCTATCTTCTGGGTAGACGAAGCCTATGTACAGTACATTCCGCAAGATGAACACGAGCCGCTCAGTAACTTGGTACCGAAGTACAACAATCTGTATGTGTCTCGTACATTCTCGTTCGCATATGGATTGGCTGGGGTTCGCATTGGATATTTACTTGGGCCCAAATCCAGTATTCAAGCCTTTGAAGGTGCCGTGACCAACTATCGACTGGGGACTTTGCAAGAACAACTTGCCATTGCAGCACTGACCGATGAAAACCACATTGACGAACTATTGGAAATGACCGCCAAAGACCGCGAACAAATTGGGGTGGTACTCGAAGAGTTTGGGGTTGAAGTCGTTCCATCGAAAACACACTTCATCTTAGGTCGCTTCACGGATGATCGCACTGGAGAGTGGCTTGCGAGCGAACTTAAAAAGGTGGGCATTCGAATCAAGCATTTTGTCGATGTTCAAGATGAGAAATACCCAGAATACTTCCGAATCACTCTAGGTGTTGGTAAGGAAAATGAGTATTTATGCGAGCAGCTGCGTCAGATCCTCGGCGCATAATCTCCTCACACGCACAGTGTCGCTAAAGTTATTACTGTCACGGAGAGCCAACATGTTCTCAACTCTTTTCGGTTGGTTGTTCCCTTCCAAAGACTCCAGTTTATCCTCTGAACGAGACAACTCTTTGACTGAGCGAATACGATCTATTCACCATCATTTAGAGAACATCTGTACACTGATGCCACAAGATGATACCTCCGACAACTGGAGAAACTCCTTCCGTACAATGCAAACGATACTCGTACAACACCCCAATCAAGACGGCATTGATCAGTCTCATAAAATATGGACAGGCATTCACGGGGGGATGGGAAGTTGGAACGATTATTACATTCCACATGAAAAAATCGAAACAATGCGAGAACTCAATTCTCAGCTCGAAGATGTATGCGCCCGCCTGTCGGAATTGTTACAAGGACGATCATAAATACAGGACTGTAGACCGAATCTTTTCTTGAATTCAATCCATCATTTTGTACACACCACTTGAAATAACAGCAACGAGTCAATGCCCAACCAAACAAGTCGAATAGCATCTTCATACAACCTAGGACATGGATCCAATCATGTCTCCAAAAATGTGGGTATGCTTCTGGAAACACTGTTTATACTGAGTGGATTGTGCGGAATCACGATCTGGAGTCACCAACAGTCTATCGATAGTGTACTGTGGATCAGTATGTTCTTACAAGGATGCTGGATGCAGCGCATATACTGCGTGGGACATGAGAGTGCACACCGGAAATTGTTTCCACAGAATGCCACTCTGAACAATACGGTGGGTCAAATATTTTTATGGATATTACTGGTGCCACTGAGTATCTTTCGAAAAATACACAACTTCCATCACTCTGCCAATCGACGAGATGAACGGACCAGTGCTCTAGACATATACATGGTGCCTGAGAATGCGACCTGGCTTCAAAGACTTTGGCCGAATTTTTTATGGTACGCAGGCATCTTGTGCGGAGGTTGGTTTGTCCACAGTCTGATCTCGATACTCCTATTCTTACTGCTTCCAGTTCGAATCGCCCAAAAGGTTTCCCCTGCTTTTAAAGGCTGGACCCTACAAGACCAGACCTCAGCTATACTTTGCTTTGTTGCACCGATTGTTGTGCATGCGATAACGATTCACTTTATTGGCTTCGAATTGTGGTCTCTATGCTATTTGATCCCCTTTATACTGTTTGCCGTCGTATATTCTCTACAGTTGTATGTCTATCATTATCGAACGTCTGTCGGACCCAAAACACTCTATCACGCCAGACGACTAACCGGTCCCAAGTGGATTTCTTGGTGGCTTCTCAATCTCAATGAACACGACACCCATCATCAGCGTCCTAAGATTGTGTGGTATGCTCTACCGAACTGTCACAAACCATTGCCCCTAGAATTCGAGCACAATCAAAATGTCGATACGTATTTTGAAGGGATTCGTCAGCAGTTTCAAGGACCTACCTTAGTCGAGGTGAAACGATGATCATTCGGCGAGCAACACTGGAAGATGTTCCGGCCATGATTCAAGTCAAAGAGTCTCTGGCCTTTGATGGGCACTCGGAAACAGCTACATCTACGAACGGTGGTTTCTTACTTGGAGCAGATGCCAAAGGCTACATGGCTCGAATATCCTGTGGATGCTCGTGGGTCCTCGATGTAGATGGGGTCAAAGGATTCTCGATTGTACTACCTGATCAGGCTTTGCGCCTGTCTGAACTGTGGCATCGCCGATCTGAGATTGAATGGTCGACAACGTTTGACGACCTAGAATCCAAGAAATTGGGGTATTTTGATCAACTGGCGGTCTCAAAAGGGACTTGGCGAACCCATGCACCGGTGCTCTCCATCACCACTGTGTTGGACTTTTTATCGATGCAACCAGATTACTTACTCAGTACGACTGTGCTCAAACCAGTTCAGAACTTGGCGGCCGTTCCCTATCTTCAATACTTGGGAGCCACTCGAGTGGGCAAAATCGATGAGGTGGATCCCAATGTGGGGCAGCTGCTCTCCGAAGTTTGGTTGGCTAAGCAGGATAGCCTGCGGCATTTTCTTGAACATCCTCCATCGGAAAAGATCGCTTCATACATCGATCAAGCACACCTTCACTTCAATCGGTACAATCTATGAACTCCATCGACACACAATCGTGGAAATGGCAATTGCAGAATCAGATCCGCACGCTCAAACAGCTTGAACAGGTTTTTTCCTTAACCAAAGAGGAAATTGAGGCAATCCAAGCATTGAATGACACTTTTCGCTTGGGTATTACCCCATACTACCTAGACTTAATGGATTCAACGGATCCCAGCTGTCCCATCCGGCGTCAGGCCATCCCTCTACTGGCAGAACAACAGTGGTCCGAGCAAGAGGTTCCCGATCCGCTTGCAGAAGAACGTGACATGCCGGTCGTGGGTGTGACAAATCGCTATCCCAACCGAGCACTCCTGTACGTGACGCATACCTGTGCTGTCTATTGCCGGCACTGCACTCGGCGCAGAAAAGTTGGCGATTCCTCCAGTCATCAAAGCAAGTCTCTATTGAAAAAGGCCATTGAATGGATCAACGACAACCCACAAATTGACGATGTCGTTCTATCTGGAGGCGATCCACTGTCTTTATCCAACTCTCGATTGAATGAACTCCTCACGGCATTGAAAAGCCCAGATCGGATTGTGCGAATTGGCACCAGGCATCCAACCACCCTACCACAACGCATCACTCCAGATTTGTGCTCCATTCTCAAAGAGCACGTGCCCATATACATCATGACACACTTCAACCATCCAAAAGAATGTACCGTCGAGGCTTCTAAAGCCCTGTCTCTTCTTGCTGACGCTGGATGTGTGCTCTCAAATCAGACCGTTCTGCTAAAGGGTATCAATGACAATGCTCAAACACTCCAAACATTGAACAAGTGGCTACTGTACAATCGATGCCGACCATACCGACTGTTTCACTGTGACTATACACAAGGAGTGGGTCATTTCCGAGTGCCGATGTCTCAGGGACTGGACATCATTCAAGAAATGAGGGGATACTCCAGTGGATTGGAAATCCCAGAATATGTGATCGATTTACCAAATGGCTTGGGAAAAGCACCCGTTTCACAAGGCAAACCAAACCAAGATGGTACGTGGACATTTACCACCTGGGCAGGCGAGAAAATCACCATTGAAGAGTGACTTCTCGCAAATCCACCTATTCCAATACGCAATTCTCATCAATGACCAGGCTGTTGCGTTCAGACTCAGACAGGAATATTGGCGCATCATTCACGATGGTCATCACCGACCATCCTGCACTCAATCCATACATTCCAGCGCTCATAGCGGTACGCAAATCTGTTATTGGAGAGGTGTAGATCACAGAGATGACCTGTGGCGTCGAGCCGGCAGTGTTGTTTGTGCATACTGACAATACTGAACTGGACCAGGCTTCTGCCATGTCAAACTGTCCGTTTCCATTTGAGTCCTCATACACCAACGGGAAACTGGTCGCAGACGCAAAATCTGTTTCTTCTGGAAAAAAGTGGGCTGGTGGGGTTCCGCTAAAGGTCACCGTCCATGGATCTGCTGCAGGTATCTCCGCCATGGTTTCCATTGTTGAATTTGCTGAATCTATTGTTTCAGAAGCGACAAAGGCAATCCGACGATCCCCTAGTGACGTATCGTATGAGCCACCAATCGTTAGAGGGTCAGTCAAGCCAAGTGTACCCTGCAGTGGAACATTGTCGATATCTCCTGAAACTGGTACTTCCTCTGTAAAGGTCATGACGATAACACCCCATCCCTCGCTGACATTGTACGCAGGAATGGCCTCTGTTGAATACACCAACCAATTGTCGGAAAAGCCTCCGATAGTCTCTCCATCAGTGTATTGATCGTCTCCATTGGCGTCGTCAAACAAGAATGGAGCCCACATCGCCAATCGCGCGGTAATACTGGGATCCACCTCAAACAACACACTGTCTTCAGGGGTTTCTAAGGGATGGGAAAAGGATGCCTCACTACCCAACTCTGGTGAAACGACCTGCGTATCCAGAAATCTCGGTCCATCATCTTGAGGTTCGGCAGTGTCCACTGGTTCATCACTCTCTGAAAAATCAATCTGTACCAAACCGACTTTCATTCCACTGGCTTCACTAAGCTGAAAGGTTGCTTGAGGACCTGTAGGCTCTTCCGGTCCAGTATCGGTATCCGTGTCTGACGCAGTGTCGGTATCTGTCTCTGTATCAGAATCCGTGTTTTCAGTATCTTCAGTATCAGAATCCGATACAGCAGTTCCAGTATCGACAGGTTCATCGGAATCTTTATCGCCACAGGCAATCGTTCCCATGGTAAGCAACAAGATGGGACTGAGTTTAAAGGATCGCATATTTGTCTCCGTGGTTGAATAGGGTTTTTTAGTCTTTACGGTATAAATGTCCACATATTCACCGATAAATATTTTTCAGTCTAAAAATTCGCACCGTTGTAGTTGATCTATTTGGGATTGTTTTCATGACTATACTCACTTTCATTGGCTTCAGCATGTTGACTGTCATGGAACGGTTTGAACTCAAGTTCGTACCCCCTACCGGTTCAATATACTTCAAAGACTCATGACACGTGATTGGATTGAAAGGGTATACATTTACGGGTACATTAATATGATGAATACTGATAAGAGAAGAGAATGATACTTGCTTTGCTAATCGCCTGTTCCTCTACTACGGAATCACACCAAGATGGCTCGTCGACTCCTGCGCAGCAAGAATTTGCACACTCTAAATCTGGTGAGACAGAGACCTCACATTTCTTGACGCAATGTGCTATCCATACTTCGAAACAACGTAATAATACATTGGACGTCATCTTCGAGAGACTTGAGGGTACAAACTGCTCTGAAGTATATAAGCTGTTGTCGACAACCAAGACACTGGACTTATCCAATCACCCGACGCCCTTTTCAGATATCTCTGTATTGACTGAGTTTACACAGGTTGAAGAACTCTACCTAAGCGACAGTCAGGTATCCGATTTGAGTCCGATTGCCGGATACAACAATTTACGCACCTTGCAAGCAGAACACTGTGCCATCCAAGATATCACTCCGCTGTCTACACTATCCAATCTAGAAGATCTCTTGCTGGATTACACTGGTGTAGATGACTTGTCCCCCATTCAACATCTCACATCTCTGAAACGGATTGGTCTACGGAATACCCACATCCAGTCCCTCAAACCCCTCTCTGGATTGACTTCATTGACGTCACTCGAGATTTCAGGCACAGAGATTTCGTCATTGGAACCACTATCCAATCTGAATCGGCTTCAAATCGTCAGTCTCAGACAGAGTAATGTGTCCGATATAGGGCCGCTGTCTCACCACCCCAACCTATTTTTCATCGACGTCAAAAGTACCAACATCGCAGACATATCCCCACTACAAAGTCTATTCAAGATCAAAGTACTGGACATCAGCAACACAAGCGTGAGTGACTTGAATCCGCTCAATGAATTGTCGACATTAATTGAACTGAACGTACAAGGCTTGAACATACCCAAAGATGACTGCAATCGATTCTCCGATGTCATTCAAGGATGCTCTGTACAAAATGAGGATCGACTGTTGAAGTTGTGTACGGATTCGGATGATTTTGCTTTTGCAACGCAAGTTTCAATGCGATCGTTGAAACGTGACCTCCAAGAGCAGGATTGTTCAGCATTGAGAGCAACCATCAACACACTATCAACCTTTTCCTCTACCGAGCCATATCCTGACCCTCGGATATTCGACTTCTTCCCAACTCTTCGAAATCTTGATATTCCTGTAGCACCTGTTTTGTATACGTACTGCTCAGATGATGTCAAAGGTGCTCTCAAAGAGTTGTGCGAAACCAAGCATTCTGTCATGAAGCAGAATGCCGTGCAGCAACGGAAAGACTTCATCACAGATTGTACATCCCCGAAGGACACTTCGGCTGCGACCTATCAAGTTCTCAAGACAAAGTTTGGAACAGCATCCTGTGAATCTCTTTGGGACACAATCTCAATGGTGGAAAAACTGTCTCTGCAACGGGTGAACATCAGCAATATCACCCCGTTTTCCATGCTACCAAACTTACGAGATCTATCCATTGATTACAACTCCATTCAAGATCTATCCCCATTGGCCAAGCTTTCGGAGTTGCAAATCCTCTGGGTAGATGACAACAACCTCACAGATCTGAGTCCACTCAAGGATCTCTCACTACTGTGGTTGAGTGCGGGAGACAACAATATCAAGGATATCTCTCCTTTGACCAACTCGCTTAATTTACAGAGACTCTGGCTGGGTGGAAATCAAATCAAAGACATCTCACCGCTTCAAGGTCTGACCAATCTTCACAAACTTCATTTGGCCATCAATGAAATTGAAGCCCTCTCCCCTCTCTCTACGCTGACCGGGTTGACATCACTCTATTTGGGACACAACAACATACGGAGTCTCGAAGCGCTTCACAATTTACAAGGGTTGAAGGTCCTCAGTAGTGGACTGGATTATGAGGAATCCCCCCTTGAAATGCAGCGATGGTTTTTACAGGGCAATCCGATAGACCCCAAGACCTGTCTCACAGAAAATGCACCTTCAGCCGTTGCGTTATTTTGTTCTCAATACAACTAGGACCAATTGCATGAAAAAACAATACCCCTTTTGGATTCGGTGGATTCTGAGACCCATTTTATCAATCGCCCTATTGGAATTGGGGCTATCATTTGTTCCCATTCCCGATTGGTGGGAAACGGCTGTGTTCAATGATTACCTCTACTCTACTCGAATCAATAAAATGTTCTCGTCAGAGCAGGAATACAACTCTCTTGGCTATCGCGATTCAGAATGGCAAACCGACAAGAAAAGCATTCTATTTTTGGGGGACTCCAGAACCTATGGATTGTTTGTTCCCAGAGAACAAACCTATGCCACACAAGTGGAGTTCATGAGTGGATGGCAGGGATTGAATGCTGGTGTGCCGGGAGCGACAACGTTTGAAGCCATCGACAGTATGTTGCCGGATGGATTGCCCTACAAACCGTCTGCTTCTGTCGTCTGTTTGGACTTGAACAGTAGCTTGATCAGTTACGTACCCAGAAGTAAAGCCAGCAAACGCAGTGACATCTTCGGAAACCTTGTCCGATCATTTTCAACTTGGATGATGCTAGAAGGTGCGTGGCATTCTGTTTTCTCTGAAAGAGCCCCCATCATCCCGCTTGAAGAATATGGTCAACAGCTAGACTCCATCTTTGAAACACTGACAAATGCGGGTGTCACTCAAAATGTTTTACTGGTGGGCTGGACACCACTGGAAGACTATCCAAATCT
>CAJWHX010000052.1 GCA_913040875.1 uncultured Pseudomonadota bacterium
AGGAAGATTTGCTCAATCGATTTGAACAGATTCGCAGGTTGGTTGAGGCTCAGGGTATTGTAGATCCTAAGATTCCTGAACAATTGGGTGAAGCCAAGGTATTTCTCAATGGGCGAAGCTTATCCTCCGGTCAAGGCTTGAAGCCAGGAGAGCATTTGGCACAGATCGTATGCCCCGAAGATGGTTTACAATCTCGTTGGACCACGTTTGAGGAGCCGTTGGATTGGTTTGCGATGTGTCCAAGTGGTGTTGATACAGCCATGGCATCACCTGAAGAGGATATGTTTGGTGGATTGTTTGGCACATCCTTAGAAAATACCGCTCAGTATTACAATCCAGAACCCGTGTGTCCTTCAACAGGATGGACGCTCCCAAGTTTTTCGATGCCAAAGGTCACCTTTCCAGAGTTGGACCCTAAGATTGTTGTGACAATGGGCGGAGGGATGAGTTTGGTACTCGCAGGAGTTGGATCGTACTATGCTTGGGTGACCCCAGCGTTTATCGAGGTTTTAGAAGCTCGAGAGTTGGCTGAGACTGATTCGATTGGTCAAACAGAAGCACGAAAGATATCCAGGCAGTTCAATACCGCTCGATACGCAACTCTTGGGATGTTGACGACAGGGACTGCGCTAACGGGGTATGGGACACTGTTAACCGTCCAACAAGTGTCTCTAGCTCCCGTTTGGTCTCCTGGTTGGATAGGTGTAAACGGTCAGTTTTAACAGACCCGAGATCAGTTATTGTGGTCCTTGGGTTCCTGGAACGGGTGCTGGTGTAAAAAAGTCCCTTTTTGTAGAATCTAGGTTGAGCTCCGTTCTACTTTTATCAGGGATGAGTTGTCCCGCCATTTCAATAACGGCAAAGTACTCACTTGCTGATGGTAGCCCGTCGCCATTGATGTCGACCAGTAGTTCTAGTGCAATGGGATCATCTCCTTCTGGCACAACGATAGAGAACTCGCCGGATTCAATCGTCTTTTGTGTGATGAGATTGTTTTCAGAGTGGTTGTCGTTTGGACCTAGGAATCGCACAGTTCTTAAAATCAAGGCACCCTCGCAATCATCGCAGGTCGCTGTACCAGTGAATGTTACATGATCGTCTTCCTGAACCTGCTCTTGGGTGTATTTTGCTTTGGCACCCTTCGAGGGAATGCGTTCTACGCGAATGAGTAGAGATCCGCTGACGGGTGTCGGTTCGGCATTTTGTGGAGGTGGCTCGCCTTGAATCTGCACGGCTTCAACACCGCCGTCTTGATCCTCAGGAGTTGGTATTGCATCAGCGTTTCCAGCGCCTGCTTCAGTGTCCGATTTGTCTGCATTCTCACTGGGTTTACCATCACCTTCTGGTGGAGTGCCGTCACCATTTTCTGCTTGACCATTCCCACCAGCTGTGTTTTCACTCGGTTTGGGACCGCCGTCGGGAGCACCTTGTGCCGGCATGTTTCCTTGAGCACCTGGGGTGTTACCACCTGGATTGCCTTGAGGCGGTGGGTTCTGCGGATTTTGTGGAGCACTGCCCGTTTGTGCTTTGTCAGGAGGAGTGGGGCAGCCCATAAATAAGATGACACTGGAAAGAAGCCACATAATATTCTCCGATGTGTGAAGTCTCAGATGGTGAAAGATAAGAAGGGGGTGTGTTCGTTAGAACCAATAATGAAATCCACCCAATAGTTTACCAGATGTGCGGGCGGAATTTTCACCTGCACCCAAAGAAATATCCAGGCCCACCCCAGACTCAAAGCTGAGATATTCTAGACCGAATAAAAAGTATTGGACTTCCAGAGCCGGCTGAAACTGGAGCACGGCTGTTTGATTGACCCAGCCAAACCCCGCACCAGCACCCGCTAATAGATTTAGGTTGTCCTCTACCACAACTGCCGTGAGCACGCGCCCCGCGACGAAGGATTTTGTTCTAGAAGAGGGGTCGTTGTCGAATCCAATGAGTCCTTCAACGTGCAGTTGTCCCAAACTAGACTCGCTTTGACTAGAGAGTGGAAGCATCGTGCGTACAGATAGAGCAGGGATGTCTTGATGGTACCAGTTGTTGACACCAACACCCACAGTGGTTTCAGAGAGATCCTTGGCGTGGGCCTGTGTCAGGATTCCAAACAAAATGGGGAACATGATGAGGGTCCTTGTGTTGCATTGTCAAGATAGTGTAACACAGATTCTTTAAATGAGCATGCCGATCGAAAATCACAAAAGAAGTGCTTGAAACACTCTTATATGTGTGTCGAGTTTCACAGTGAATATTGACGATTTGATGAACATTGTAGATGACGTGACACTTTCGCTTAAACCTCGTTACTGTATAGATCGATATTCTACTCCGCTGAGGTTTGTTATGTTGTTCATGGTTCCTATGTTGTCGATGGCTTTTGCTGACTTGCCCCTCTCTGTTTACCCAAACTGTGGGGAGGCAGATGCGGAAGACCTTTGTCCCAACGATGCAGATGATTGGAATGTACTGTCGTATATTCCAGCAGATCAACAAACCAACATTCAAGAGTCTGAACTTGAACTCGGTTCCGGAAATCGATTGGATAAGGCGTTGCGATACCATACGGGCCGATTTGATGTATCTGTTGGTATTATGGACTCTGGGATTGACTGGTCACACAAAGATTTGGTCAACAAATACTTTTTGAATGCTGCAGAACTTCCGGTGCCTCAGAGAGCAGATGGCTTGGAGGCGAGTTCTCATGATGCCAATGAGGATGGTATATTCAACATCGAAGATTATTTAGAAGATCCTCGGGTTGATTGGACCAGTGGTCAAGAACGAGGCGACGATATGCTGGATCCGTCAGATTTGATTTATACATTCTCAGATGGGGTTGATGACGATGGTAACGGCTATATAGACGACATCTCTGGGTGGGACTTCTTTGAGCGTGACAATGATGCGTACCACACATATTCTGATGGTTTTGGAAACCATGGTACAGGCGTAGCACGTTCTGCGGCCGCAGAGGGCGACAATGGTGGCGAGATTGGTCACTGTCCCAATTGTGCCATCGTACCTTTACGTGTGGGGGATACGTTTATTACAGATGGTGGCCGGTGTGCAGAGGCCATCGCATACGGTACGGATATGGGGGTTGCGGGAATCACAATGGCGGTAGGGGCTTTGAGCAATTCGGATGCCACAACTGAAGCCGCTCGATATGCTTGGGATATGGGTACTGTACTGGTTGGAGCCGCTGGAGATGAAAATGCTTATCACCACAATTTTCCCGCGGTCCTTGATGACGTCATGTACGTACACTCCATCACTTGGAACACTCGCACAAACCCTGTCAGCTATATGAACACGTGGAATTGCAATAATTTTGGTGCTCGAATGACAATGGTAGCGGCATCATCTGCCTGTGCAACAGGTGCTGTTGCAGTTACGACGGGCGCAGTTGGGTTGTTGAAATCCGCTGGATTGGATGCAGGAATAGACTTGCATCCGGGCGAGATCTCGCAGCTGTTAACGCAGCACTCTACGGATATATGGAAAACAGATATAGAGTTGGAACGCTCTAGGGCATATCCATCTGCAGAAGGCTGGGACCCATTTTACGGGTACGGTAGATTAAATGTCGAAGGAAGTGTTATCGCTGTTCAAGAAGGACGAATTCCACCCATTGTGTCGATTCGAGGTGTGGAGTGGTTTGAAGTCATTGATCCAACCCGGCAATTGTCCTTGGATGTGGAAGCGGTGTTGTCTTCGCGTACAGATTCATTCTCGTGGGAATTGGAATATGGACTGGGCAATGATCCAAGAGAGTGGACATCTGTCGATACAGGTTCAGAAACAGCTGCGATCGATGGAGTGATTTCGACCCTAGATTTATCTGCCATTCCACTCGCAGAGGCCATACGTGAGGCGACCATTGACGAAACGATTGTACAACGGCTAGAACGAGTGAATCAACCAGCAGTGACCCTGCGGTTAAAAGCCGTCGATGCAGATGGAAATCACGGGGAGATGCGCAAGACCTTTTATTTGCAAGTCGATCCAGATTTGAAAGAGAACTTTCCAATGAAGTTGGACGGATCAGGTGAAGCCTCTCCGATTATGGCAGACATGGATGGGGATGGTGTTTTTGAGCTGATCGTTGCAGATGGCTCAGGACGAGTCCACGCTCTAAACGGTAGAGGCGAAGAACTTTCAGGCTTTCCTGTACAGAGTGATTTGCGTAGAGGAGCCGAAAACAGTCCCGCATTTCAACAGTTGTCTAAGGTGCATGATCTCTTTATTGCCACTCCAGCGGTGGGTGATTTAGACGGAGATGGAGATATGGAAGTGGTCGCCGCTGGGGTGTATGGTGGTGTGTACGCTTGGCACCATGATGGGTCTGTTGTAACGGGGTATCCACAAGGCATTATTGAGCGCGGACCCAGTGAAATCAGCAATGATTTTTTATACGACAACGGGTTTGCAGGAGCTCCTGCTCTGTATGATCTGGATACGGATGGAACGCTGGAAGTAATCGTTGCTGGAATGGATTCCAGACTGTATGTCTTTGATCATCAAGGGCAAGATTGGGGTGGTTTTCCAATAGAATTGTGTGCTGAAGAACTATGTGGCATTCGTGGTACGCGTACCATCACGTCACCCACTATTGGCGACGTAGATGGCGATGGAGACATAGAGATTGGAATCGCAACCAACGAGGCGGTGGACAATGAGAGCAAGTCGGTATCCTATTTGTTTGATGCAGCTACAGCAGAGGTGGTTGAAGGATGGCCAGCCGCTGTCAGTGGATTGGTCGGTGAAGCGGTGCTGCTACCTCTAATCGGTGAAGGGCATCCAGCCTCTCTTTCATTTGCAGATATTGATGGAGACGGAGATATGGAGATTGCCAATGCAGTGATGCTTGGGAACAATCCTCCCATACATCACGACACTTCGGATGCCATGACCATATCCTTTTTGGGGACAGATTTCAGTCCTCAAACCAATGCGAATATGCCCTCTTTGGTGCAGATGGTCGCCAATCCTGTCTTTGGAGATTTGGATCAAGATGGTATACCTGAATACATTACGGGTGCGGTATCGTCTATATATCTAGCCTCTTTGGCTGCTCGTTCGGTGGTGGAATATCAGCAAGGAGTGGGTGCCTGGTCTGGAGCGACAGGGCAAATGTTGGAGGGATGGCCACGTCAGATTGAAGACGTACAGTTTCTAGCCGCGCCTGCGATTGGGGACATTACTGGCGATGGCATGCCAGAGGCCATTATGGTCTCTGCTGGGTATTTGGTACACGCATGGGATGCAACCGGAACAGAGGCGGCTGGATTTCCGAAGATGACTGGAAACTGGATACTTGGCTCTCCTGCATTGGGAGATATCGATGGTGATGGGTTATTGGATGTGGCTGTCACGACTAGAGAGGGCTGGTTGTTTGTATGGGGCACACAGGGCAGAGCCGATCAATCTTTGGAATGGGCTAGCATTCACCATGACGCTCAGAATACTGGGAATTATGAACATGCCTTGCCCGTTCAATCTGGTCCTGCTGCTTCTGATCCAGATCAGCGTGACTGTGGTTGCAATGGGGACAAGGAGCAAGCATGGTTGCTGTTTCCGCTCTTGGGTATTCTGAGTCTCCGGAGGCGAACCGGTTCGTTCAGATCGTGAATTCTTTGAACGAGCGTTCAAGCGACGGTCGGTCTAAATAGAGACCAGGTCAATTGAGTTTGTCGCTATGCCGACTTTTGAGCCGCTGAGCGCGTTTATTTTCCTTCGTTTGTTTGGGCTTAGCATCCCTTACAGTACGGACTTCCTTAGGCTTGCTATTTTTATTCTTGGATCCTTTAGGTCTTCCAGGTCCCCGTTTAACAGTTGCCTCGATACTGGTTTCTGTACTTGTTTTCGGTTTATTTTTGGATCCTTTAGGTCTTCCAGGTCCTCGTTTAACAGTGGTTTCAATGCTGTTGTCTGTATGTGCTTTTGGTTTATTCTTGGATCCTTTAGGTCTTCCAGGTCTCCGTTTTGGTTTGTCTTCAGCCTCTGAGGTTGGTTTGTTTTTGGACCCTTTTGGTCTGCCCGGACCACGTGTACTCTTTTTTGCTACAGGCTTTGGTTCTGGTTTGATGGGTTGTACCAGTGTCCGCTTATCTACAGAGGGTAAATTGTCTGCGACTTCAATTGTGAGCTGGCGATCATCATCCACAAAGGTGAAGTATTGACTGAGGTCGTTCAGATGATTGGCCGTTATTAAAGGAATCTGTTTGATATCTACGCCACGGCGATAGTTGGTCGTATGATAGGCACACACCATCTCTTGCGGTATGCCACCCTCTGCAATTCGTCGTTGGAGTCTTCTCAAGAAGGCTTCAGAATGTGTGGACACAATCAATTGAATGTTTCGATCTTTCCCATCTTCTTTTGATCGAATCACATCCAATAGCACATCTGCCAGCAACGCCTGAGACTGAGGAGATAAGTGCGTTTCTATAGCGTCCAATACAATGGTTGAGTTGCTGGGTGCGCAAAAGCATTGAACCAAAATTGGCAGGACCTGTGCAATTGCTTTTCCCGCTGCAGGTAAATTCACCACCTGTTTTGATTTCCGGGCGGTGATTTTGATGGTGTATCCATTCTCAACGGCTTCAATATCCTCAATATGGATGGCATGGGCCAGTTGCAGTCGCTGTAAGAGGTCATTGACGATGGCTTGTACAGGTTGATTTCGTCTTCGTTCCCCAAGACTAATTTCTTTGTTCGCCGCTCCCAGTAATACATTGACGGTGTGTGCCCCATCGTGTCCCACATCCGCCCGTTGAAGTCCGGACCATATATGCAATGTATTGAACCTCGTTCTATCCGATCCGACATAGTAAATATTACGGAGAGTTGCTTCATGCGCTTTATTTAGCTCAAATAACCCAGAAGAGTTTTTATAGTAGGTAGGTAATGCTTCAGGGAATCCGTAGAAATATTTGGGTCGCTGTTGCAGCCAAGGTCGTCCAGTTCTATTCTTTAGAATATATCCATCGGTTTCAACTGTAAACTGTGTCAAAGATTTATTCTTCGTAGTGATGACCGATCGATGAGTGGATGCTGTTAAAACTTTGGTTTCTGTATCATACAATTCATATATAAATCGATCAACAGAGAAGTATTGGGCGTTGAATTGATCCAACGTACAATGAAAATGTATACTTTCACCAAATAAATACTGAGTGGGGACACCAAACTTATCCTTTTCAGGATCTTCTATCAGCAGATAGTTCGGCAACTCAAAACGATAAGAGAATTCCAGAGGTCCTTCAGCATTGTTGTAGAGAATAGAGGATTGTGTCCCGAGCTGTAAAGTTGAGTCTTGGTTTCCTGGATACAACACTATATTCGGATCAGATGTGTGTATGGTTTGACTGAGCATCGTCAAAAGATGACCAACACTGGATTTTCCAGACCCTTCTGAACCTGTGAACACAGTAAGTGGAGCCAGCTGAAGCCGAGGGCTATCTTTTAAGCCACGAAAATTTTTGATCTGAATTTCTCTGAACATATACACCTCGACGTTAACTATTTACATTCGACAAGATCGTGCTGAATGTCGATGTGTCGAATGTAAATAAATCAATGAACGAATGTAACAGATTCTAGATACTACGGTATTTTCACACACTCAAAAATATTATAAGTAAGGTATGATTTAGATGGCGAATAGGATACTAATTTATCGGAATATTAGGACAGCAGATTCCCATCCGGCCAATGTATAGGTTAGCTGGTCATTGTCTATAGAGAAGGTTTGTCCTGTGAGTATATTTTCCACAGTTCCACTCGCCGGTATTCCCGCCCAAGATACGGAGTTACTTACAGTGACCGAGTCTGAACCACGGTTGAGCAATACCAGTGCGTGTTGGTCATTTTCACTTATGATGACACCGGTAGAATTGTAGTCTTCCCACCATAGAGTTCGATTTTCACTGGTGATCTGCGGATAGTTCTGTCTGGCGTTGGAAAGGACCTCAACGACACTTTGAACGCCAGCTTGTCGACTGTTCCAATCCCATTGCATCATTTGTCGATTGTCCGGATCGTGATACCCGGGCAGACCGATCTCATCTCCGTAATAGATGAGTGAGGCACCTGGGTGAGTTAGGAGCCAAGTCCAAGCCAGTTTCAATTTGTTGTAGGGTTCATCCCAGTCTGGGTTTTGGGCATCCACTCGCCAATCTCCACCACCGCACAGTCCTTCACCGTAGATAGAAGAGACCTCGCCGGCTGCATGGTTGATGAATCGCTCCACATCGTGGTTCCCTAAGAAATTTGACATGACGTTTCCGGAGAATGCCGCCAGAGAGGCTTGTGACTCTAGTTCTAGATCGACAAGTGAACCGTTTCCATGAGCGAACGTGTCCAATAGTTTCCAGTAGAGAGCGAAATCAAACTGACCATCGAGATATTCGTCACCGATGTAGTCTCCGAGTAGACCTCGATCACCACTGAAGGTTTCGCCAACGGTATAAAAATCAAACGGAGTATCTGAAGAATGCTCGATACGTTGCTGGATTTGTCGTTCAAAATTCCAGTGTACAGCCTTGGGCATGTGCTTAACGGCATCCACTCTGAAGCCATCGATGTTGTACTCAATGGCAAAGTCAATGGCATCATCAATGCTGCGAACCATTACCGGAGACTTACTGTAATCAAATGTGGGTACATACGGTGCAAACCAGCAAGTCTCTGGAGCCTGATTCCCATTGTCATTCTCTCTACAGAGATGCTCATTGGTAAACCAATCTTTGTGATCGACATACCACGGATGTTCTTCATGTACGTGATTTCCAACCCAGTCAATCAACACGCGGATGCCTCTATCGTGGGCTCCTTGGATGAGCTGACGAAGGGTGTCTTCATCTCCAAAATGTTCTTCTAAGAGAGAGTTCGATTCAGGCCAGTACCCGTGGTATCCAGTGATGGTCATGCCGCAGTCACCTTCATAGGTTCCATCTGGATTGTTGAGGGGACTGTTGATCCACAGCGCTGTAACACCCATGTTGTCTAGATAGTCGAGTTTGTTGATGATCCCTTGCCAGTCTCCACCGAGATAGTCTCCGGTGTGCCAGTTTGTACCATATTCCTTATCGTTGCTGGTATCCCCATTTTCAAACCGATCGACAAAAGGGAAGTACATCACAGCACGATTCCATTCAAAGTCATCGGTCCAGAAGGGGAGGTGAATCGATTCTGAACGGTCTCCATCCGCTTTGATCCCAGTCAAGCGAATGGTGTGTCGGTCGGTGCTTTCCAGTGCCACCTCGATCTGCACAGAAGGCTCGACAGTACTCGTGATGCCATTGTAAACGAGTTCGAGTTCTGCGTAGCCTTCACTGCCACTCAGTTCCACCGTAGCTGTACTGTCGTTGTGAGACCATGTTGCAATTGAGAGCGCGTCGTCTTCACAATCCAAAGTCGCGATGGAGTTGCATGATCCGTCATTCAGTTCACAGGTGTTGATGAACGGTTGACCCGCGTCACATTGAAACCATTCTCCGGTTGGATCACAGGTCCAATCGGTGCTTCCATTCTGCTCGACGACAAACTTGTATGCGGACTCCGACTCTAAGATGACTTGAGTGGTCCAAACGCCATCCTCTTCGGTCATTGGATGACTGGTTGTGTTCCAATCGTTGAACTCCCCAGCGACGAACACAGCAGAGGTATTTTCTGGTGCGACGTAGGAGAATGTGTACGGACAGGATCCTTCTGGAACATCTCCAGTTCCAAACGTGACATCAAACTCTTCTATGCTGTATACTTCGCACGCATCCTGTACCGTAATGCTTAGTGTTGTACTGCCATTAAAAGGGAATTCGGATGGTGTAATTGTGATCCATCCATCTTCCAGTGTAGCTGTGACGTCAGGATTGGAGACTTCCAGCGTTACAGTCAGTTCATTCAATTCCAAACTTGAATCTAAGACAATATCTTCTAAAGATACGGTCCAAGCAGAGTTTTCGTCCGTTGTTCGAATTCTAGGCGTATCCAAAATGGGTGCGACTTCATTGCGGCAACAGCCGGATAACAGTAGAGATAAGAGTATAGACATGGTTTTTTGCCCTAAGATGGTTGTATGATTTTTATCTTAATATCCTTTTTTTCCTGTAGTCGAACACAAACTTGCCCAGATGACATGGCAAGTTTCGATAAAATCACATTCAAGGTTGGTGTGGAGAAGCCAAGTCGATCTTGGCATGCTGGTATACAGGAAGTAACGGTCGAGCCTTTTTGTATGGATCGGTATGAATATCCCAATGTTAAAGGAGAGTACCCAACCCATTCTGTTACATGGGAAGAAGCGAAGTCTTTGTGTGAATCTGTTGGGAAACGATTGTGCTCTTCAGCGGAGTGGGAATTGGCGTGTCGGGGTACTGAAGGTCGGATGTATTCTTATGGTCAGCACCGAAACCGCAATACCTGCAACACACCGATTGAAGGACCAGGACCACAAGGACGAAGTGTACCCTATACTAGAAGTGGTGAGAAGGAAGACTGCAAAACTCCCGAAGGTGTTTATGACCTCAATGGCTCTTTGAGTGAATGGGTAGCCGACCCTTGGAGTGACTTTCCTGAACCCTTTGCTAAAAACGTCGTTGTATCTCCGGAGAACTGGCGAGAACTCCGCGGAGGCACGATGTGGAACCACACGTTCTACGGACAAGACTGTACCAGCCGTCACGGTCACCGTATGAAGGGGTGGAAGAATATGGATGATGGTTTTAGGTGCTGCTCTACAAGATAAAAGTTGATTTGCGGTACTGCAGTGACAAGACTACTAAAAGTTGATTTGCGGTCTGCAGTGACAAGACTTTCCTTGTTTATCAAAGTTCGGGTACAAAAGTACACCTCACTTTGATATCCTTCGGAGATTCTTGCCCCTTCAGATCCACTCTCAACTTTGAAATGGGGAAGTGGTTGGCTGTTTTAGGGTGACTTGATGGTTGATGTAGCCGTTGGTTTGGTTTTTGTAGGTCAGCCGTTTGTCCCCAACAATGTCCTTAGTTCAGCGAGCAGTTTCGTCCACGTCACGCCTGGCTCCACGGCACAGTGGGCGACATACGTGGGCTCAGTCGCGACGGTCAACAGTGCAGCCTCCTTCGCCAATGTACGAATCAGTTCCGGTGCATCTGGGCGTATAGAGCGCAATGTGTTGAAGTAGTCGAGGTCAATATCGAGGATGAATGGCGCATCCCGTAGTAACGGTTCGTTGAGCGTCCTCAAAATATCATCGAAGTCTTGCAATCGCTTGGTCAGGAAGTCTGTTTCCAGTACGTTGTCGGGCTGTGGGCGGTTGCGTCCAGCGTGGTGGTACTCATCGACCCCACGACAGATAATCTTGTGCTCTAAGTAAATATCTTCGGTCGTGTCTGCGGCGTTGTGCGCGATGACAAATGCAGATTGGATGATGTCTGCACCAATCGCCGCCACCACATGTTCGTCGTTACCAAGATTCTCCATCGCAGTCTCTATAGTACGGGGGTCTGTATGATCGAGTTGGGCAACCAACTGCCGGGACAACTCTTGCTCTATTGCATCTGAGAGACGTTGGTTTTGAGTGCGAGCTTGACGTCTTAAGTACCTTCGGAATGGGCGACTTGTGTCGGTATGATGATCGAGCGTCAGCAGCCGCGGAGCGGAATGCTGGGTGCGTCGAAACGCAGCCCAATGTGGCAGTACTTCATGATGATGTTCGACAACGATCATAGGGCACATAGGACAATTCTCCAGAGGATCAGAGTGGGTTGAGAATGTTTCCCTTTGTATGGTGAACGGATCGTAGATTCGAGCGCGCATTTTTCCGTATTCTATAGGTATCCATCCAGTCGAGTTTGACCAAAATTTTCTTTTCCACTCCAAAACAATCAAATAAAATCGCAAAACCATCCAAATAAAGAATGATTCGACTGCTCGTAGTTGTGGTTTGTCCATTAGAAGTAACGAAGATTGTATGAGGTTTTGATGAGAACTGTTTCGTTTTGTTGTTTTGATTTAGATGGTCGTTTTTGAGAGATTCTTGCCTCTTCAGATCCACTCTCCACTTTGAAATGGGGAGGGTGTTCGGGAGTTTTAGGGAGATCTGGGTGTTGGTTTGTTGCTTGAGAGTTGGTTGAGTTAGCAGTTGATTCACTAATTTGCTGGTTGAATCGATTCCATCATGTGGTATTCTGGATGGAGTTCATTCAACATGAATTGGACAAGTTTTGTATTTACGGAGAAATGGAATGTGGCTTTCTTTATTGTTGTCTGCTGAAGCTTCTACAATGAACGATGGTGTGATGCTAGACGGTGTGAATGATCTGTATCCCCCAATGATTCTGCAAGAAACATCGACAGAATCAGCGCCTAGCGAAGAAGAAGGAACTGATACGCCGACAGAGAGATTGAATGATCAACCCTTCAGTTCATCATTGTATGGACATCCAGATTTCGAACGAGCCCATCGTTTAACCACATTGGGGAAGAAGGTAAGACGTATATCTGGTCCCGTTGCCGTGGGCAGTGGTCTGATTGCGTATGGAGCATGGTCGGATGCGGCATCGTGTAAAGGAGCAGATTGTGGCTCGGGTGGCTTGGGTGCTGCAGTCTTGGCATCATTCGGAGGCGTTGGGTATTTGACGGGGACTGGTTTAACATTGCTCGGTAATTATTCAGCCCATAGTGTTCTGAAAACAAAAGGGGTGGAAGTGTCCAATGCGGGGGTCATTACAAGTGGTGTTGGTTTTGGTCTGGGTTCTATGCTGATTTTGGACACGATGGTTCTAGGCGGAGGAAGTGGTTGGTATCGTGATGCACTGCTGGCTTCAGCTTGCGCAGTTCCTCTCGGTTTTTATTTGCAGCGACAAATAAATAAGAGGGCATATATGAAATTTGTCGATGAAGTGTCTGTGGCACCGATTTGGACACCAGACACAACGGGTGCTGTGGTACAGACTCGATTTTA
>CAJWHX010000053.1 GCA_913040875.1 uncultured Pseudomonadota bacterium
TCTGTCTGGGATGCCAAGTCTACAAAGGCCTTGATAATTCCGAGTACCGTTCCAAAAAGACCTAAAAATGGGGCATTGGATCCTGTGGTTCCTATGATGATGATGCCTCTATCCAAACGACTGCGTTCAAATACGATTCGTCCAGCGATGGCATTTTCGGCGGCTGCGTGACCACCTCTTTCATGCGCAGATAGACCAGATTGAAGGACACTCGATTCGATCCCGTCGAGATTTTTGAGACTGGCTGAGAAGGTTTCTTTGGACTCGCCTTCTAAGAAACCGGACAATGCTTGTTGCAGCTTGCCGAGAGGGGTTTTGTTTTGTTGTAAAAACAGCACGCGTTCAATGGCAACCGTGACACAAGCGGCTGACAGTAGCACAAGGAGCCACAACACCCACTCACTACCCAGCATGGCAAAGGCGAACATCTTTTCTTCTAACATTGTCTCTCCAAAGCAGTTTATTGCATATTAAGAGTAGCCGACTTCCAAGCCTTGTCAACGCATCCAATTGTTAAGAATTGTTGTCATTTGCTCAGTTATTCTATTCGCAGTTTCTTACAGAGGGATGGATTGGGAATCGGTATTGGAGTTTTATCCTCTATCCTTTTAGAAGGAACCACTGTTCGTTTAAACGAAAAAGGGACACCGAAGTGTCCCTTTTGGAGTCGAATCAAACAATCAGCGGATTAGTTGAGCCAACCATTGATCATGTCATCAGTCAAACGAGCAGGGTGTCCGCGCCATACGATGGTGCCATCTTTAACGACAGCTGCTGCAGGAATACCAGATACGTTGAAGTGCTTAGACAATGCGCCATTTTCTTTGGCAACTGGGTACGTTACGTTCTTCTCTTGCAAGAAGGACATAGCCTCTTCTTTGCTCTTTCCACGGGTCAACTTGGTTAAACCAACCATTTGGAGACCTTTTGAGTTGTAGGTGTCAAACATCTTTTGCATGTTGGGCACTTCACGTTTACAGTGTGGACACCAAACTTCCCAGAATACTAGTAAAGAAACGCCTTTTGACAAGTTGACAGCGCTTGCATCTCCAATCATCCATTCATCGATGGTGAGGTCAGATGGTGCAGCTTTACCAAAGACTTCAAGTTCTTTACCCATCTTCGCAGCACGTTTGAATGTTCTGGTGGTGGAATATTTCTTTTCGATTTCGGCATACTTGGCTTTTGCACCAGCGACGTCGTTTTTACCAAGGGCTTCTTGCATTCCTTTAAGCAATTCTTGGGCTGCAGTTTCCTCAGCAGGATTTGCTTGAGCGGTCTTTGCAGTGGCGGCGGCTTTGGGTGCCTTTTCCAATTCTGCAATTTTCTTTTCCATTTCTTCAACTTTGGTGTTGAGTTCTTTTACTTGGTCTGCTGTTGCACAACCGGTGAACAATAGGGTGCTAAAAATAAGCTGTCTCATACAAGTCTCCATATACAATAGACAAAGGGTGGGTCATTAAATCAAAGTTAATCTACTACAAATCTCTCAATGTGCAAGTTTTTCAACCATAATCATGGAAAAGGATGTGTCAACTCACCAGTTCGAACTTACAAACGTTTGTTTGCGAGTGTTACAAACAGTCCATACAGGTCCGACAAATCGGTATCCCAACCCAAATGTTCTCGTTGTGTATCCATCAGCGAGGATTGTCCACGAGCAATCGGGCCGGTCAATACTTGATTGAGCATGCCGCGCTTGGCGTTGGATAAACTTTGCTCTGCGAGAGCATACAGTAAATCGGCAGCCATATCATCACTGTAGCCTTCTCTTTGTAGCACTTCCTTAGCCAAGGAGAACAGGATGGTGGTGAAATTACCACTTAGAACAGCAGCGGTATGGTAAGACAACCGGTTTCCAATAAATGGGTATACCGTAAAGCCAAGTTGATTGGCGAATGTAAGGATGTGACTGCGCATTGTGTCCGAAATATGTTCTCCACACTCTAGGGTGGCGGGAATGGTATCCGGAATGTGGATCTCAGGTCCGGGGAAACTCTGAATCGGGTGAAGACAAGCGATGTGTGCCTCCAGTGTAGGAAAAACATCGAGACCGATCGATCCACTGGCATGAACGACGCAGACATCTGAGTGGTACGTTAGCTGCTTGGTAACCTCGACAATGGCGGATTCTGATACACAAATATAGACCAGACCATTCATCTCTGATGGAAATGTCCGTCCGTAGGTTGTATGTGGGATCGATTGTCGATCGAGGATATACGCCAGCGATCTTCCCAATCTGCCTTGTCCGATGATGTGAATCTGCATTCGAACCTCCCTGTCATGTGTATCGGTTCTGAAAGCGTGTATCAAGGCTTGATTTGTTGCCAAGGATCGGATATGTTCCGAGTCTGAATCGGAGGAACGGATGTCAAAACGAACACAGCGTGTTTCAATGGAAATTCAACGGGTCTTGAGCGACGTATTGTTGCGTGGACTTCCAGATCCTCGTGTGACACCCATCAGCATCACTTCCGTGATCTGCTCCCCAGATTTGCGTCATGCCAAGGTGCATTTTGTGCCGATGGGCGGTTTGGGAGATGTCCCTACGATTGTGGCAGGGCTTGAAGAAATAGGTGGGTTCATCAATCGTGAAGTCGCCAAGAAACTGAAGATGAAGTACAGTCCAAAACTTCGTTTTTATCCAGATGAACATTTCTTCGACAATGTAGATTTTATTGATCGGTTGGACAATATGACGTTTGTTGAAACGGATTCTGAAGATCATTCGGACTCCTAAGGCGCGGTATGTATTTCCTGTGCGTCGATAAACCTTCTGGCTATACGAGTCATGATATTGTATTCTTGTTTCGTGTATTGACGGGCATCAAAAAAATAGGGCACACCGGTACATTAGACCCATTTGCAACGGGCGTACTGGTCTTGGCATTTCAAGACGCCACGAAGTTGATTGGACACATCCCCACCCATTCAAAACATTATCAATGTGTGCTGAAACTTGGTGAAAGAACAGAAACAGCTGATTGTACGGGTGATCTGGTTGATACAGTTCCAGTTCCCGTGGATGCCAATAGCTTGATCGAAGACCATCTGTCTCATTTTACAGGTAGAATCACGCAGACACCACCGAAGTATTCCGCCATCAAGGTGAACGGTAAGCGGTTGTACGAGTATGCCAGGCAGGGACTGGATGTGGATATTCCAAGTCGTGAGGTGCACATTGATGCTCTTTCTTTGCTGAGTGAAGTGGATGGGTATACGCCGTCGACTGCTGAGATTGGACTGGATATCCACTGTTCAAAGGGAACCTACATCCGGTCTCTTGGATGTGATATCGCTGAATCCATTGGTACTGCAGGTCATCTATCTGTCCTGCGGAGGCTCTCCAGTGATGGTGTCGATATATCAAAGGCGTTGACGTTACAGCAAGTGGCAGAGTTGGTGACGCATGAGCCAGTTGAAGATTGGCGCTTGGCACTGAGTAAAGAAGGCAAAGATCTATTTACCCGCCGTTCTAGATCTGAAGTGTTGGACCTGTTGAAGTCTCACTGGATCAGCCCCACAGTCCTATTTCGGTCGATGCCGAGTGTTGTCGCCAATCTAGAAGAATCATTCCGATTGGCTCAGGGTACGTGTATAGACAGCCTGCGGACACGGCTTCCATCGACTGAAGTCATTCAAGTCCTCTGGAACAATCACATTCTGGCGTTGGTTCGATCGAACGGAACGATTGTACGAGTCAATCCTTCCATCGCCGATATGCGAATCGCACAGCAATCAGCAATATAACAATTCCACTGATGTATCCAGCGTACTCAATGAACGACTCGGTGTTTTGACGAATTTTTGCGGCATCATCTGCAAAGTAATATCCGAGACCCAAATAGAGATTGACGGTGACCAGTGCTGATAAACCATCGATCAAGTAGAATCGACCGGCACTTACAGCTGAGGCTCCGGCAAAGAAGAACGTTGGGAAGCGCATACCAGGGATTTGCCGCGCTATCACAATCGCCCAGTCTCCATATTTTCGGTAAAATTGTTCGATGTCCTCGATCTGTTTTTGACCGATGAGTCGACTGACAAACCCTGTGGACTGTAATCCAACAGTACGACCAAAATACCAAGCGATTAGGTCACCCAAGGTCACACCCAGAAAACCATAAATCCACGCGGTTAACAGACTCGCGTGCTCATTTCCAACCAAGACGCCCATTGCAAGCAATGAGATTTCCTCGGGTATGGGCAACCCCAGTGGAGCCAATATCAAGGCGGCAAAGCCGGTGAATACACCGTATTGAATGAACAAAGTCTGGAAGAGTGTTTGCATGGACTTGACGAGGGTTGTTGGTGTGTTCATATATGGCATCATGATGACATTGACAACCAGCAACCCACAAGAAACTGAATCCATTGCTCATTGGATGGTCAAGCAGCTGCCACCCACCGCAATCGCTTTGGTTGGGACTCTTGGAATGGGTAAAACCTGTTTTGCAAAAGGGTTTATTGAGGCCTTGGGAATGGATAAAGATCAGGTGTCCTCTCCAACCTTCTCACTGCTGCATGAGTATGATACCCATCCACCGGTATTGCATCTGGATGTCTATCGACTTGAGGCAGAAGATCTACCCAATTTGGGACTCGAAGAACGCATTGATGATCACATTGATATTGAAGCTGGGTTCGTGCTTGTAGAGTGGGCCGATATACATCCAGAATTAATGCCCCCCAGCGCGCTTTGGATCCGATTTTCCCAAACGGAAAACGGGCGAACACTCGAGATTACAGGTCCTTCATCAACAATGGAATCCTTAGAAACAAGCCTGTCTGAACTGTGAAAACGTCAAGTTATCGTTTTTGGGGTCTGATGATGTTACTGGCTTCGTGTACCATGCCTTGGTCTGTTCGCGCGGTACCAGCTGTGAGTTTACGACAAAATGAGAACGGTACTGGAGACGAGGAGACGATTGCCTGTTTCGATTGCAATCCGTTGATTTTTGGAAAGCCGTTGAATATCAATCGAGCATCGATGGAGCACCTTCGCAGTCTGCCTCACATAGGAGATAAAAGAGCGCTCGATATCGTATCCCACAGAACGCGATTCGGTGCTTTTGAGAAAGTAGAAGACTTGGATGATGTACGTGGGATCGGTCCGAAGACTCTGATGAGGGTACAGCCTTATATTGTTACAGAGTAGTCAGAGTGACCTCTAATCCAACCAGATGTCTTAGAGAGGAGTTGTGTTGCTGCGTCGTCTTCTTCTAAAAACAACAGACCACAATGCACTTGAATTGCTGCCATACCGATATATTTGGCGGGTAACTCGGTGTAAATGAGTCGAGCCAGTTCTAGGGTGCTTTGAGGTGTCTCGCTTAGGAGATTCCAAATTTGCAGGAGTCTATTTGTTCGATGGACGATGTATTCTTGTAGTAAAGCATCTGCATTGGTTAGCGCACCACCGTGTGCAGGCAGTAACCGAGAAGGCGTAAAGGTACGCAGTCGCCTCAAACTGCGAAGGTACTCACGTATGGAGCCTTCGGTTGGGTTGATTAGAATGGTGCCTTCTCCAGCGACCATATCTCCAGCGATAAGACTTCGATCTGCTTTGGATATGAGGCAAAGATGTCCTGGGGCGTGACCAGGTGTGTGTATCGCAGTCCAGATATCTCCCCCACTAGCAAATTGATGGCCCTCATCAATCCGGTGGTCCACTTGGAATTTGATCAATTCATCTGTCCGTTTGTGCGCGATGATGGGGATGTTGAAATGATCACGGAGTATTTCAGCGGATCCAATGTGGTCATGGTGATGATGTGTAAGAAACACTGCCGATGGTTGAAATTCTTCGAGGTGATCGATCAACGTTTGTTGCGTTGCAGGTGTGTTCGCAGCAGGATCGACGACCATTCCACCAGTCTTGGCGGTGATCCATGCATTGGTCGTCGTCGCAGGAGGCAAGGTGGGACTGGGAACCAGAATACGATGTAGGTTTGGATGTAAGGTCTCGATTTCCACAGGCTATCCTACGCAAGATCATCGACAGGGTGTTCAGAACAACACGGTGTAAATAAATATTAACAGAAGGACTGAGTTGACAAGGATCAATATTGTGGCCCTTTGTTGCGCGGCGAAGACCTCTCCAATCAGTGATGCTTCAGCAAGATCATAGGGTTGTAAAGAATGCTCGGAGAGACTGGTTTCTGCCGTGTCGGTATGGTCGGATTTGGAGGGGGCAAGAGTGTCTAGACCCAACTCAAGTTGAGAACTGTTCAGATCAGATGGTGCTGGAATTTGGGCAGTAGGGAGATCTTCACTGATTTCGGTGATGTCCAAGTCTGCTTTGTCGATGGAGTCGGATTGTTCTGTTGGTTGAGATGATGCTGGATGCAGAACAGGTTCTGGTATGGGGAGGACTGTTGCAGGACCGGTATCCCTTTGAAACTTTGGAGAATTAAATTGCGTCACTTCGATGTACGAATCGATTTCAGGTTCTAGTTGCTCGGTGACTTCTAGAACGTGTTGTTGCAATTTGGGTTCCACCTGGGGAAGCACTCTATTGGGAAGGATGAGATCAACACTGTGCGTGGTTGGATGAGCAACTTCTTGCAACCATTCTCCTAAGGCTTCGCCGAGTTCTGCTCGTTTTGTGTTTGGATGGATTTCTCGCAAGCGTTCCAAGTCTCTTAAGATGTAGGAATGATGACCATAGCGTTCACCGGCAGCAGGATGGAGCATTTTGGCGACCACCCGGTAGGCAGCGGGGTATGCGACCTTAATTCTATCCAGCCAGTGAGTGACATCCCCTCTGGAGGCCGCATATTCTGGATTTGGACGTCCAGTGTAAAGGGATTCCTTGAGGAGTAACGATGCGAAGATGGCACCGATGGACCACTGGTCACTTCTCCAATCAAAAAAGGTTCCGGTGGCTTGTTCGGGTGAAGAGAATGAGAATAGGTTTGTCTTGCTGTGTGTTCTCAAACCGATGATGCATACTCTTCCATCCACACCAAGTAAAATGTGGTCCCAATTTAGTCTTCCGTGCATCAGTGAAGGGGTTTGTTGCTGGAGATGCGTATATGCCAGCAAGATTTCCGACACGATGTCATAAATGGTGTCCTGTGGTAAGAGTGTCTTCGATTGGTGAATCATGACTAGGACTTCGCGAAGAGAGGCGCCGTGAATCCATTCTCTGGCATATCCAAATTGTCTTTCATAGAGCTGGATGGCTTCTGGGAATGTAGGGTGGTGTATACTGTTAAGCAATCGGAAATCGTCCTGTAAAGCGAAGCAATTCTCCGGTTGTCTATGCGTATGGTGTAAACAATACACAGCCGCGTCAAATGGAATTCGAGTTCCACCTGCACGGGGAGCAAAAAACACTGCTCGATCTTCAGAGGTGTGGATCCTTTTGTTCAGTTGATAAGGACCTATATGTGTTGGATTCTCTGGCATATGGAGGGAACCATCGGGGACTATTGAGGGGTGAATGGAGGGAATGGATGTGGTTGAAATTACAAGTTGCGTCTATATTCACCACCAATGGTGTAGAGCTGCTGTGTGATTTGACCGAGGCTGGCAACGCGGACAGCCCTCATCAGACTGGCAAAGATGTTGCCGTTCTGCAAGGCTGTTTGTCGTAGATCTTCCAGTGCAGTCTCTGTTTCCGATGCATGTTTGGCCTGAAAGACGTGCAATCTGTCAATCTGGTCTTGCTTTTCAGTAGGGGTTGCTCGGCGCAATTCCACTGTTGGGGGCTCCCAATTGTCATGCGTGGTGTTTGGGTCCAAGAAGGTGTTGATACCAATAATGGGGAGGTCTCCAGAGTGCTTTCTCATTTCGTAATAGAGACTCTCTTCTTGAATCTTGCCACGTTGGTATTGCGTTTCCATCGCTCCAAGAACACCGCCTCGATCATCGATTCGCTCAAACTCTTCCAATACGGCCTCTTCGACCAAATCTGTGAGTTCCTCAACGATGTAGGAGCCTTGAAGGGCATTTTCGTTTTGCAACAGCCCAAATTCCCAGTTGATGATCTTCTGAATCGCCATCGCCCGCCGTACAGATTCTTCTGTCGGAGTGGTGATGGCTTCGTCATAGGCATTGGTGTGGAGAGAGTTGCAGTTGTCATACAGTGCAAGCAGTGCTTGCAACGTCGTCCGAATGTCGTTGAATTGGATTTCACGAGCATGCAATGAACGACCGGATGTCTGAATGTGGTACTTTAGTTTTTGTGAGCGTTCGTTTGCGCTGTAGAGATCCCGCATCGCTACCGACCATATTCTTCGTGCGACACGACCGATAACCGTATATTCAGGGTCCATGCCGTTGGAGAAGAAGAAGGAAAGGTTTGGCGCAAAGGCGTTGATGTCCATTCCTCTAGAGCGATAGTATTCGACCAATGTAAAGCCATTCGCCAATGTGAACGCCAGCTGCGATATGGGGTTGGCGCCAGCTTCTGCGATGTGGTAGCCAGAAATGGAGACGGAGTAATAGTTGCGGACTTTGTTGTTGATGAAGTACTCTTGAATGTCTCCCATCATTTTGAGGGCGAAATCAAGCGAGAAGATACAGGTGTTTTGCGCTTGGTCTTCTTTTAAGATGTCAGCTTGTACAGTTCCTCGAACAACGGCAATGGTCTTGGCTTCGAGATCCGCTGTCTCCTCTGCATTTGGTTCACGTCCTTCACGCTCTCTGAACACATCCATCTGTTGGTCTATGGCGGTGTTCATGTACATCGCCAGTAAAATTGGTGCGGGACCGTTGATGGTCATCGACACCGAGGTAGTCTTCGCACAGAGATCAAATCCTTTGTACAGTAGTTTCATGTCGTCAAGAGTGGCGATGCTGACACCTGACTCACCAACTTTCCCAAAGATGTCCGGACGCAATGCAGGATCTTCACCATATAGGGTTACAGAGTCAAAAGCGGTGGACAGTCGATGGACGGTTTCACCCTTGCACAAGAAGTGAAAGCGATCGTTCGTACGAGCGGGTCCACCTTCACCAGCAAACATACGTTTTGGCTCTTCACCCTTCTTTTTGAGTGGGAACACACCCGCTGTAAATGGAAACTTGCCTGGAACATTTTCTTTTCCCAAGAATCTCAATCGGTCACCGTGTCCTTGAAGCTTGGGAAGGGCAACACGGGCGATTTTACTTTTTGACAACGACTCTACGTACATGGGTTGACGAATCTCTCTGCCGCGAACGGTGTACACATACTCATCTTGTGTGTATTGCTCGACGAGCGCATCCCATCCATTCAATGCTTTCTGGTAATCTGGCTGTAATCCTTCTAGCACTTCGATGGCCTTTTGCTCGAGTGTATCGCGATTGGCTTCGGGCATGACAGCGGCCGCGTCTGTGAGTGCCTGATGTAGATGGGCAATCTTCGCTTGGCTCTCCACCGTTGAGTGGTATGTTCGAAGTGTGCGTACGATGTCACGTAGGTAGTTGTTCCGTTCTGGAGGGATGATGCGTTGCCGAAGGGGAGTGGCTTTGGATTCTGGGATTGGAATTTTAGAGTTGTACTCGACACCGTTGTGTGCTGAGATCTCCGTCAGCAAGTGTCTATAGGCTGCGTTGACACCACCATCGTTAAACTGCGCCGCAATGGTTCCAAAGACGGGGAGAGACTCATCTTCAGCATGCCACAGTTTTCGGTTGCGCTTGACCTGCTTTCGAACATCTCTAAAGGCATCTTCGGCACCACGCCGGTCAAACTTGTTGAGGACAATGATGTCTGCAAAGTCCAGCATGTCAATCTTTTCGAGTTGACTTGGTGCACCAAATTCTGGAGTCATTACGTACATGCACACATCCGAGATGTCAATGATCGCTGAGTTTCCTTGACCAATACCAGAGGTTTCAACAATGATCAGGTCAAAGTCTGCCTGTTTACAAATGTGAATCGCATCTTGGGTTGCATCCGACAGTTCAGCACCGCTTTTACGCGTCGCCAAGGATCGAGCGAAGCATTGTTCAGCACGCAGGCTGTTCATTCGAATCCGGTCTCCCAACAAAGCCCCGCCGGTTCTTCGTCTGGATGGATCAATACTCAAAATAGCGATCTTTTTCTCGGGGAAGTCCGAAGTGAAGCGGCGAATGAGTTCATCTGTAAATGATGACTTTCCGGCTCCACCAGTACCGGTAATCCCGATTACTGGGACAACACGGTCTGTAGATGCTGCAAGTACATGAGAGATATCTTCAGGCTGGTTTTCCGCAAAACTGATGGCCCTTGCCAGGGCGCCGAACTGATATGGATTGTCAGCTGATAGATCTTCTAGGGAAGGGGGATCCACCAAGACAGAGTAGTCCGAAGATTTCAGTAGATCTCCAATCATGCCTTCAAGGCCCATTTTACGCCCATCTTCTGGGGAGTAAATTCGAGTCACACCATAGGCGTGGAGCTTACGAATCTCGTCAGGAACGATCACGCCCCCACCGCCACCAAAGACTTTGATGTGCTCAGCATTGTTCTCTTTTAACAAGTCTACCATGTAGGAAAAGAACTCTACGTGACCACCTTGATACGAAGATATAGCGATCCCTTGAGCATCTTCTTGAATCGCTGTCCGAACGATGTCTCTTACCGATCTATTGTGACCCAAATGAATGACCTCTGCACCACCGTCTTGGATCAACCTTCTCATGATATTGATCGCTGCATCATGGCCATCAAAGAGTGATGCCGCGGTGACAATTCGTACGGGATGTTCAAGCTCAGTAGATTGTACATTCATGAGAGGGCTCCGAGTTTATCGATTGTTGGCGTACGCCTGAACCTTTTTGTAACGCAATGTGGTCATTCAGTCATCAAGATATTCGGGCATTCGCAAGCTGGGTCCAGAAAAACCTAATAATTTTCGATGTGGTTGTATACATTCGAGTTCTGGTTGTGTAGACTGTACCCTGTTGATTCAATTGAATATTTGGCAAACTGATTGTCAAAAATGATCATTATTTGATCGGTTGATCCCATGATCTTCTCTAGAGGTCAATGTCGTACGATATCGGTTTATACGACCGGTATTGACGATTGCGTAAAATTTTACGCATAGAAAACCGATCTTTTTGATCATATAAATTGGTGATTATGTGCAATGACTATGTTATGATCGGTATGAAGATAAACTGATGAATGTTGAGGGACATTTGAGGGAAATCAGTTTATTGAGAAGGTTGCTTTGGGGAAGGCGGCCTTCTTTTTTTGCTAAAAGTTGATGTGCGGTGTCGTATTCTTCGACTTCACTTGTCTAGAAACGTTCGGATACGAGAGTATACCTCACGTTTATATCCTTCGTGCATCCTGTGAATTCACCATCCACTCTCAACTTTGAAACGATGAAGATGGTTGGTCTTTTTAGGATGACTTGGGTGTTGGTTTGATCTGCGTTGGCTGGTTGATTTAGCAGTGGGCTTAGGGCTGAGGCTGTTTTGGGTGAGTGGTTTGTGGTTTGGTGGCTGGTTGATGTAGTCGTTGGGTTCTCCGTAGAATCCGTGTAAGGCAACGGTTTATCATATGTCGATTGTGTACAATGAACCTAGGGTAGGTTTAGCCTTAGTCACGTTGGGTCTAATGCATACAAAAAATGTGATACGATTGTATCAACCAATGTGATGGGCAAGACCTGAACTGTGGCTTGACCAATTGCGACACCAACCTCGATTTGGGTGGAGGTCAGTCAATGGACTTGGTGCTGATACCGAGTGGGGCTGATCCTCAAGGTCGCTACAACATTACGAGTGATTTTTACTTGATGACCACCGAAGTGACACAGGGTATGTTCACAGCATTGATGTCCTACGACCCAACGACGCATTCGACAACCTATGGTGTTGGGAACGATTATCCTGCTTACTATGTGAACTGGCACATGGCAGCAGACTTTGCGAACAAGGTGACCCAGCGACACAACAGTTTGAATGGAACCAGTCTCCAAGAGTGCTACAGTTGCTCAAGTTCCGGTACAACCAATGTGACTTGTACCGAGGCAGTGAATTCCTATCAGTGCAGTGGTTACGTGTTGCCAACAGAGGCAGAGTGGGAATACGCAGCAAGAAGTGGAACCCAATACGACTTTTGGACACCGAATGGTGGTGGTAATGTTTTTCCGAATGACTGTAATGGAATGGGGTTGATATTGGATGGCGTTAACAATCCACTGTTGAGAGACTATGCTTGGTATTGTGGAAATCGCAACAATCAGTATGGTGGTGAGGGCTCAAAAGAAGTGGGTCAAAAGTTACCAAATGGCTTTGGTCTCTATGACATGCATGGAAATATTTGGGAATGGACTCAAGATGGCGATGGCTGCAGTTTTCCACAGGTCAGTATAGACCCGTACTGCAGTACCGTAGGTTCCAATCGCGTCATTCGTGGTGGTGCCTGGACCGACCAAACGAGCTACATGCGGTCGTCGTATCAGCCGTATGCGTACGGTAACCCGACGGGGCGTAACTGGGGTATTGGGTTTCGCTTGGGACTTCACCCATAACCCTTACAGACATCATCAAATTGCCACTCAGTAACAATGAGTCTGGTTAAGTCACGTTGAGTCACATTCAGAAAATGATTACGTTATGGTATCAATCATAGGAGTTTCTATGACAAGAATGCTTATTGTTGGGGTACTGTTATTCAGCACCGCCTGTTCAGAACGATTCTGGAAAGACCCGTCGACGCCTGACGAAACAGACACCGATCTGTTGACCGACACAGGGGATACCGATGTTGCAGATACCGACACCGCTGAAGAAGAGTTGGTCGACCCAGCTGCCGAGGGGCGAGAACAACCGTCCATTCAGTGTGCCGGTGGGGGTTTTGTCGAAGGGACGACGTATTCAGGGGCGATTTGCTTTGCACCCGTCGACGCGGTTGGGGGAGAACTCTCGAACGGTACCACCAGTTCATCTAGAAATTACCAATGG